>NZ_PJBS01000332.1 GCF_002836055.1 Psychroflexus sp. MES1-P1E | reverse complement strand
AAGATTGCTATTATTTTTGCACCTGCAATTAAAATTTAATCCAAATAAATAGGAATTAAGATGAGTACCATTAAAAAACTAATACTTTCTTTAGTTTTACTTTTTAGCTTTATAGGTGTAGAGGCACAAACGAAATCGAATAATCAAAAATCTTCGGACTCTATTCAAGATTTAAGGGAGGTAACTATCGTTGCTAATAAACTCCTGGGAAGTAAGTTTGAAGTAAAAAATAGAACAGGTTCTGCCTATTTTCTATCCAAAAAAGAACTTCAACAACAAAATTATACCGATATCAACCGAGTTCTAGCTCAAGTGCCAGGGGTTTCTATTTATGAAGAAGATGGATTTGGACTTCGACCTAATATAAGCTTGAGAGGAACATCCCCGGAGCGTTCTTCTAAAATAAATATCATGGAAGATGGAGTTTTAATTGCTCCTGCTCCTTACAGTGCTTCCTCTGCTTACTATTTTCCAAATGTTAACAGGATGCAATCTGTAGAGGTACTTAAAGGAAGTAGCCAAATTCAATATGGTCCAAATACCACTGGTGGAGCTATCAATTTTATATCTACAGAAATTCCAAATGACTTCAGAGCTAACCTAAGAACAAGTTATGGAACATACCATACCTTAAATAGTTATGCTAGTATTGGCGATTCTTTCAAAAACTTCGGTTATAGTGTTGAATATAATAAACGGCGTTCAGATGGCTTCAAAAATCTTGATAATGGAGGAAATACAGGATTTGACACCAATGATTTTGTCGTAAAATTTAGAGTTAATACAAATCCCGAAGCTAGAATCCAGCAATCTTTAGACTTTAAATTTCAGTATTCTGATGAACAATCTGATGAAACTTATCTTGGGCTAACCGATGAAGATTACGGGACAACTCCTTATAGAAGATATGCTGGTTCACAAAAAGATTTGATGGATACGGAGCACACGCAATTTATGTTTACTCACACAGCAAAATTCTCAAATTATTTCAGAATCACAACCACTGCTTATAGGAATGATTTTAAAAGAAATTGGTATAAATTAGATGATGTATCCGTAAGCGGAAGTTCAGCTAGCATTTCAAATTTAATTGAAAACCCAGGAGACTTTCCCTTTTTATTTGGACTGGTAAATGGAACACAGAACTTTCAAGGTTCTGCTCTCAATGTAAAAAATAACAATCGAGAATATTATTCACAAGGAATTCAAACTAAAGCGGCTTATCACTTTACCACTGGATCGGTTTTTCATGATGTTGAAGTAGGTTTAAGATATCACCAAGATGAAGAAGATCGTTTTCAATGGGTCGATGGTTATAACATGATTAATGGAAATATGAACTTAGTGGAGCAAGGAACTCCTGGAACAGATTCTAACAGAATAACTGATGCCGATGCTTTCGCTGCTCACGTTCTTTATAAATTGAAGTACAAACGTTGGACATTTACTCCAGGGTTGAGATATGAGAATATCATTTTAGAAAGAAATGATTTTGGAACCGAAGATGTCACTAGAACTGGAACTAACTTAAGTACTAGATCTAATGAAATGAATGAATTTATACCAGGAATTGGGGTTAATTATAAGTTTAATCAAGAATTTTCATTATTCGGTGGAGTTCACAAAGGTTTTTCTCCAGCTGGAACTACAGTAGGGGAAAGCTCGGAGCAGAGTGTGAATTATGAATTAGGAACACGTTTTAGTCTCTATGGTTTTTCTGGTGAAGTTGTAGGTTTTTATAATGACTATAGCAATCTCCTTGGGAGCGATTTAGCTGCAACTGGTGGTCTTGGTAACTTAGATTTGTTTAATGCAGGCGAAGTAGATGTAGCAGGTCTTGAAGTGCTAGGTAGTTATGATTTTCTAACCAATAACGTCAACTTCAGTCTTCCACTAACGATGACTTATACATTTACAGATGCAGAATTCCAAAATACCTTTGATAGTAATGTTGGTATATGGGGAGCAGTGGCTTCAGGAGATGAAGTCCCTTACATTTCTAGACATCAGTTTAATGCAGGTTTAAGTTTTATGGCTGAAAAATTTGAAGTTCATGCTAATTCTAGATATAGAGGAGAATTTAGAACTCAGGCTGGTTCTGGAAACATTTCCACCAATGAAAAAGTAGGGCGTAATTTTATTTTAGATATTTCAGCTAAATACCATTTAACAGATAACTTTAGTTTGACGACACATGTCATCAATATGTTAGATACCGAATACGAAGCCTCCAGAGTACCAGCTGGTCTTAGGCCGGGTCACCCTTTTGGTATCTATGGAGGATTTGAATTTAGCTTATAAAAGTTTGATTTTTATTTCAATAAAAAGCCCTGATCAATTATGATCAGGGCTTTCTTTATTAAACTTTTTAGTCTCTACTTATTGCTTGATTATTTTCTTGGTAATAGAGTTTGCACCATCGCCTATTTTCACAAAATAAATCCCAGTTGCATAAGCATTTAAATCAATGGATATAGCACCATTCATTTGAGTTTGGTAAAGTTTTCTACCACTCATATCAAATAGCTCTACATTAAATTCTTCATTTGAATTTATTTCAATTTGTACAAAAGCAGATGCTGGATTTGGATAAACACTCAAGCCAGAGCTAAAATCGAACCCAATTGAAGATAGGTTATCACTAATTCTGAAATTTGTAGATTCAGATGCATCAAATTCACCTCCTTCGAATATGAGTTCACCCGTACCCGTTTCCAAACTGTAAGATCCAATACCATAGGCGCAACAAATACCATCATTTAGTGTATCTAATATTACAAATTCGTAGCAACTATCTGGATCCACTTCAAAAGTCACAGTATAAGTTGTGTTATTAGCAAATCCTCCTTGACTTTGGGCTAATAAGTTTCCATCTTGATCATAAAACTCCCAAGAAGTTTCAGAGGCATAGTCATCAGTCAATAATGTTAAAATTACTGTTTCTGTTTCATATGTAGCATCTTGGAAATTGTCTATTGTTCTTGTCATAGAATTGTTATCAGGAAATCCATCTTGAACACCATCAATCTCTAAAGAGGCAACCAATACATTTCCATCTGAAAGGGTAAGAGTAGGAGAAACAATTTCTTCGCTTTCACCTATTGCTAAAGAGCCTGACCAGTCTACACTTATTTCAGATTGGGTACCTATTTGATAGATTAATGTAGCATTAGTCACAACGTCATTTCCTTGGTTGAGTATTCTGAACACAGGAAAAGCTTCATCTCCACAGATAATACCACTTACATTATCAACTGCTAATGCTACGTCATTATCAAATATTTGCAAAGGTGGAAATTGATCTAAAATAACAACTCCTGAACCAGTAGGATCTAGCCATTCTTGTAACCGTGATGAAGACGTATTTCCGTAATCCCAGGACACGTCAAATCTTCCATAATAATCAAAGTCTCCATTATTCGCAGTACCACTACAAGCAGCACGACCCCCAGCAAGTTGTCCAACAATTCTTCCATTCTGATCAAAAAGAGGTGAACCTGAGGAACCAGGCTCAGTTACTCCCAATTCCCACTCATCTAAAAACCAATTGTCCATATCATCAATTCCGTTAAAAGGTCTAGAATTTTTTGCAGGAGAATCGTTATCTCTTGCAATTTTCATGATGTCTCCACTAGGATGGTGAATACCCACTGTAAAATCTGGAATATCTCCGCTTTGGTCCCAGCCTGCCCAAACTAAATCCCAATCCGTTGGTAGGGGAGCATTTATTTCTAGTAATACAAAATCAGATTTAACATTTCTAGCTAAAATAGATCCTCCACTGGCCGTCTGATTAAAAGGACCATTTGTAGAGTTTGTTGTTGTAGAACATGAAGGGTCTGGACTTCTCCAATCGAAACGAAAAGCCCAACTGGCGACTGAACTCCCAACACAATGATTTGCTGTTAAAAAGTACTGTGCACCATCATTATTGGTATTATTTATTAGGGCGCCTGAACATAAACCATTGCCACCAACAACAACCATAGCCACCGATTTCTTTAATTCTTCTTTCAAATCATCAAAGTCTGGACCTAATGGGCAATCTACATCTTGATTACAGGGGCCAGAACTATTTAATGCCTTATTTAGTCGGGGGATATCCATAACACTCCTATATCCATGAACCACCTTAGAGATATGAAGCTGACCTTTGAACTTAGCGTTTGCAGGTTCAAAATATTCTATCCAAATATTATCCCCATCGATAAGCCAACTTCCAAATTGCATATCGTCTCTATTTTGAGAAGAGGTATAGGCTCCTAAAAGATCTGTTTTATCCTCATTATAAAAATAAAGTTTAGCTCCATCAGGAAGGTGATATTCATCAAATAAAAAATTTAAAGTCTTAGCCCCTTCAGATTTTATATTCAAAAGCCAAACTCGATCTCCATTTTTAAGTTCATTCCAAGTCCCATCTTTAAAGTCGAGACTCACTTGATGTTCGTAACCAAATCTATAGGGTTGATTCTTAAGCTCGTCGTTGATAGCGTCTTCTACTTGCAAAGATTTTAAATCAAAACTAGGAAGATTTAAAGCTTTGTTTGATTCAATTTCTAATTTCCAACTCTTAGGTTTACCTTCATTGGTAACTTGAGCTTGACTAAAACCAAAACAAAATAAGGTAAATAATAAAATATAGTATTTATTTTTCATGTTAAAATTTTTAATTGATTACGAATATATTTAAATAAATTGTTAAATAAATTATTCTAGTCTTTTTAATTAAAATCAATTGCATGACAAAACGCTAGTTTTTAGCTTAAAATAGCTGCCATAATGGTAATATTTTTTTTAGGTATATACTTTGAACTGATATTTTAAAACTACGTCATATGGATTTTAAAAACTTCACCATAAAAACACAAGAGGCTTTACAAAAAGCTCAGTTACTTGCACAAGAACTTGAACATCAGCAAATAGAGAACGAACATATTTTTAAAGCTATAACTCAGGTTGATGAAAATGTAACCCCTTTTCTTCTAAAAAAGCTCAATATCAATACTCAGTTATTTCTTCAAATTTTAAGTAGAAATTTAGAGAGTTTTCCAAAAGTAACCGGAGGTGACATTGTATTATCCAGAGAAGCGGGTAAAACCCTTAACGAGGCAAGCATTATTGCTAAAAGAATGAATGATGAGTATGTCTCTATTGAACATCTAATTTTAGCTATTTTTAAAAGTAAGAGTAAGACTTCTCAAGTTTTTAAAGATCAAGGAGTCACAGAGAAAGCTCTAGAATCTGCTATACAAGAACTTCGCCAAGGCAATCAAGTCACCTCTCAAAATGCAGAAGACAATTATAATTCTTTAGAAAAATATGCCAATAACTTAAATAAACTTGCCGAAGAAGGAAAGTTAGACCCCGTTATAGGAAGAGATGAAGAAATAAGAAGAATTCTCCAAATTCTTTCTCGTAGGACTAAGAACAACCCAATGCTCGTTGGTGAGCCCGGTACTGGTAAAACGGCTATTGCAGAAGGTCTTGCTCATAGGATTATCGCTGGAGACATTCCTGAAAACCTAAAATCTAAAAAGATTTATAGCCTTGATATGGGCGCATTAATTGCTGGTGCTAAATATAAAGGAGAGTTTGAAGAACGATTGAAATCAGTTATCAAGGAAGTGCAAGGTAGTGATGGAGATATTGTCTTATTTATAGACGAGATCCATACTCTTGTAGGTGCTGGTGGAGGACAAGGCGCAATGGATGCGGCTAATATTTTAAAGCCAGCCTTAGCCAGAGGAGAATTAAGAGCAATAGGAGCTACAACATTAGATGAATTTCAAAAATACTTTGAAAAAGATAAAGCTTTAGAGAGACGTTTTCAAAAGGTAATTGTGAATGAACCAGATACCGAAAGTGCTATTTCGATCCTAAGAGGAATTAAAGAGAAGTATGAAGCTCATCATAAAGTCCGGATTAAAGATGAGGCCATCATTGGAGCTGTTGAACTTTCTCAACGCTATATTACCAATAGGTTTCTTCCTGATAAAGCTATCGATTTAATGGATGAGGCAGCGTCAAAATTAAGGATGGAAATAAATTCGAAGCCTGAAGAATTGGATGTACTCGACAGGAAAGTCATGCAGTTGGAAATAGAAATTGAGGCCATTAAGCGTGAAAAAGATGAAACTAAATTAAAATCGCTTAGAGCTGACTTGGCAGACCTTAAGGATGAGCGCAATACGCTTCACGCTCGATGGAAAAATGAAAAAGATGTGGTTGATCATATTCAGAGATTAAAAACTGATATTGAAGAGTATAAACTAGAAGCAGAACGAGCAGAGCGCGAGGGTGATTATGGCAAAGTAGCTGAATATAGGTACGGCAAAATAAAAGAAACTCAAGAACAACTCGGTAAATTACAAGAACAGGTCGAAAGCCAGAAAACCAAAAATACCCTTATTAAAGAAGAGGTTGATTACGAAGATATCGCTGAAGTAGTTGCCAAATGGACAGGAATTCCAGTGACAAAAATGCTTCAATCTGATAGAGAAAAACTTTTAAAACTTGAAGATCAATTGCACAAAAGGGTTGTTGGACAGCAGGAAGCCATACAAGCGGTCTCTGATGCTGTAAGGCGAAGTCGTGCTGGCCTTCAAGACCAAAATAGACCAATTGGATCTTTTCTCTTCCTAGGCACTACAGGTGTGGGTAAAACGGAATTAGCCAAAGCGCTTGCGGACTATATGTTTGACGATGAAAGCTCGATGACACGTATAGATATGAGTGAATATCAAGAAAGACACTCAGTAAGTCGGTTGGTAGGGGCACCTCCAGGCTATGTAGGTTATGAAGAAGGTGGGCAATTAACGGAAGCGGTAAGAAGAAAGCCATATTCTGTTATACTTTTAGATGAAATTGAAAAGGCCCACCCAGATACGTTTAATATTTTATTGCAGGTTTTAGATGAAGGTCGACTCACAGATAATAAAGGTCGACTTGCAGATTTCAAAAACAGTATCATAGTCATGACCTCTAACATTGGAAGTCATATTATCCAAGAAAAATATGATACGACTAAAGATGTTGAAAGTGCAATGGAAAGTGCTAAAGTGGAGGTTCTAGGCTTATTAAGACAAAGTGTAAGGCCAGAATTTCTAAATAGAATTGATGATGTGGTTATGTTCACTCCCTTATCGAAAGACAACATTAAGGAAATTGTCGGGTTACAGCTCAATGGTCTAAAAAAGATGTTGATGAAACAAGGTATCACTATAGATGCTACAGAACAAGCTATCGAGTATATAGCCAAGATTGGCTTTGATCCACAATATGGAGCAAGACCTGTTAAAAGGACGATCCAAAAAGAAGTTCTTAACATCCTATCAAAAGAAATTTTAGCCGAAAAAATCAAAACCGATAGCATTATCCTTTTAGATCAATTTGATGACAAGCTGATTTTTAGAAACCAATAGTACCAATTTATACTAAACAAAAAGCCCGTTTTTACAAACGGGCTTTTTGTTTAGTATAAGAAGTCAAAATCAATCTATCCAAGTTTGGTACATCATATAATTGTCTGCTGTTCTTTCTATCATTTCTTTATTTTCTTTAGAAACATCTTTCAGTTTTTTAGCTGGAATACCCGCATAAATTGTATTTTTTTCAACACGAGTTCCAGAGACAACAATTGCGCCTGCGGCTATAATACTCCCCGATTCTACAACAACATGGTCCATCACTATAGCACCCATACCTATTAATACGCTATCTTCTATGGTACAACCATGAAGAATAGCCTTGTGTCCTATAGAAACTCTATTCCCGATTTTTGTTGCTGCTTTTTGATAAGTACAGTGAATAACAACACCATCTTGTACATTAACTTCGTTTCCGATCTCAATAGAATTAACATCTCCTCGAATAACAGCATTGTACCAAACACTACAATCGATTCCCATCCTAACATCTCCTAGCACAGTAGCATTCTGTGCTAAAAAACAAGACTCTGGGATAATTGGTGAAACTCCTTTAACAGATTGAATAAGTGCCATTTCTATTTGCTTAAGTACATTTTACGTCTTCCATATAGCTCATAAAAGGTATCATCTTTTAAGCTATCTATAAACAGGATGCTTTCTCCAGTACTTTTCATCTCTGGTCCTAGTTGCTTATTGACATTATGGAACTTATCAAAAGAGAAAACCGGTTGCTTAATAGCATAACCTTCAAGCTGAGGATTAAAATTAAAATCTTTTACTTTTTTATGTCCTAGCATAATTTTAGTGGCATAATTCACATAAGGCTCCTTATAAGCTTTTGCTATAAATGGAACTGTCCTTGATGCTCTTGGATTAGCTTCAATAATATATACATTATCATCCTTTATTGCAAACTGCACGTTTAGTAAACCCACCGTATTTAAAGATAACGCGATTTTCTTGGTATGATCTTTTATCTGCTCTAGTACTAAATCTCCAAGATTGAAAGGAGGTAATAACGCATTAGAATCTCCAGAATGGACTCCACAAGGTTCAATATGCTCCATAATTCCTATAATGTAAACATCTTCACCATCGCATATCGCATCTGCTTCTGCTTCTATAGCTCCATCTAGATAATGGTCTAATAATAGTTTGTTATTAGGCATTTTCATTAATAAGTCTACGACATGAGTTTCTAGCTCTTTTTTATTAATCACAATTTTCATTCCTTGGCCTCCTAGGACATAAGAGGGCCTTACTAAAATAGGAAAATCGAGCTCTTCTGCTAAAGCTAAGGCTTCATCTGCTGTTTCTGCTACCCCAAATTCTGGGTATGGGATATTATTTTGTTGTAATAATTTAGAAAAACTTCCTCTGTCTTCCGCTAGATCTAAGGATTCAAAACTTGTTCCCAAAATCTTGACACCGTATCTGCTTAACTTTTCAGCTAGTTTTAAAGCTGTTTGTCCTCCTAGCTGAACGATCACCCCTTCAGGGTTTTCATGCTTGATGATATCGTAAATGTGTTCCCAAAAAACAGGTTCGAAGTATAATTTATCTGCCGTATCAAAATCAGTAGACACCGTTTCAGGATTACAATTAATCATAATCGTTTCATAACCACATTCTGCAGCCGCCATCACTCCATGTACACAGCAATAATCAAATTCGATTCCCTGTCCTATTCTATTAGGTCCAGACCCTAGGACTATAACTTTCTTTTTATCGGTCACCACACTCTCGTTGGCTAAAACTTTCTTCCCATTTGCGTCAATTACATCTGCTTCAAAAGTGGAATAATAATAAGGAGTTTGGGCCTCAAACTCCGCTGCACAAGTATCTACCAACTTGTAAATTCGATTCACATTAAGCTCCTCCCTTTTGGTGTACACCTCGCTTTCTAAACACTTCAACATGTGAGCGATTTGTCGGTCTGCAAAGCCTTTTTGCTTAGCTTCAAGCATTAATTCCTTAGTGATACTTTTTATATCATACTTTGAAATTTCTTTTTCTAAACTGTATAGCTCTTCGTATTGCTTAAGGAACCACATATCAATTTTGGTGATCTCATGAATACGACTTAGTGGGATTCCCAACTGAATAGCGTCATAAATCACAAACACCCTGTCCCAGCTCGCATATTCTAATTTGCTTAAAATTTGATTGTAATCTGTATAGCTTTTTCCATCAGCACCAAGTCCGTTTCTTTTTATTTCTAAAGATTGAGTGGCTTTATGCAAAGCTTCTTGGAAAGAGCGTCCAATCCCCATCACTTCACCTACAGACTTCATTTGCAAGCCTAAGGTTCTATCTGATCCTTCAAACTTATCAAAATTCCAACGTGGTATTTTTACAATAACATAATCTAATGTAGGCTCAAAAAATGCAGAAGTAGTTTGAGTGATTTGATTATGAAGCTCGTTCAAATGGTAGCCTATAGCAAGTTTTGAAGCCACTTTTGCAATAGGATACCCAGTTGCTTTAGAGGCTAAGGCTGAGGATCTAGAAACCCTCGGGTTTATCTCTATGGCAATAATATCTTCTTTTTCATCTGGACTTACCGCAAATTGAACATTGCACCCACCAGCAAAATCACCGATACTGCGCATCATTTTAATGGCCATATCTCTCATTTTTTGATACGTCCTATCACTTAGCGTCATAGCTGGAGCGACAGTTATAGAGTCACCAGTATGGATACCCATGGGATCCATATTTTCTATACTACAGATAATCGTCACATTATCATTGCGATCTCTGAGGAGTTCTAACTCATATTCTTTCCAGCCTATCAAGGCCTTATCAATTATGACCTCATGAATAGGAGAGGCTTCGAGCCCACGAGTAAGAAGCTCTTCAAAACTATCTTCGGAATAGACTATAGACGCACCGCTTCCCCCAAGGGTAAAGGAAGCACGAATTACAAGAGGAAACCCAAAAACTTGAGCTACCTCATTTCCTTGAAGAAAAGACGTCACTGTTTTGGACGGAGCAACTCCTATTCCAATATGCTGCATTAATTTTCTAAATTTCTCTCTGTCCTCTGTGATATTGATCGCGTCAATATCTACTCCAATAATTTTAATACCAAAATCTTCCCAGATGCCTTTATCATCAGCCTCAATACACAGATTCAAGGCCGTTTGCCCCCCCATTGTTGGAAGAACAGCGTCAATGTCTGGGTGTGCATTTAGGATGTCTACAATAGATTTGGTTGTTAGTGGTTTCAAATAGACATGATCTGCCATAGAAGGATCAGTCATTATTGTAGCAGGGTTGCTATTGATTAAGATTGTTTTTATACCTTCTTCACGAAGAGATCTTAAGGATTGAGAACCTGCATAATCAAACTCACAGGCTTGACCTATAACTATAGGACCTGAGCCTATGAGTAAGATAGTCTTGATAGAATTGTTTTTTGGCATAGTAAGATTATAAAAAGTGAGACTATTGGGTATAAAAAAAGGCGTTACTTAAAGCAACACCTTATATTATGAATTTAATGTTTCATTTCTTATCGTTTTCTAAGACTCATTTCAGAGGAAACACTCAATTTCTTTCTTCCTTTTGCTCTTCTTCTTTTTAGGACTTTACGGCCGCTTACGGAGGACATTCTCTCTCTAAAGCCGTGTTTATTCTTTCTTTTTTTATTGGAAGGTTGAAAAGTTCTTTTCATTTTTTATTTCTTTAAATGTATTATCTTTTTTTGAAAACTGGGTGCAAATATACGACTCCTTTTTATTTTTGCAAACCTAATAATAAAGTTTTTTTCAATTGTTTTTGTTAGATTTGCAATTAAAATTAAAATCATGTTTCATAAAAATTTCAAGCTTATCATTGCAGGCCTTTTAATAGCTTTTGGCATATTCCAAATTGTTGAAGGTTTCATTGGTAATGGAATTGCCCTTATTCTTTTTTCAGGGATATTTATCTTTATTTATTTTAAAAACGAAATGATTTTGTTGGCATTTTTAAGATTGAGGAAGCAGGATTTTGAGGGAACACGAAAATGGCTAGATAGAATTAAAAATCCTGAAACGGCTTTAACTCAAAAACAACAAGGCTATTTTAACTATATTCACGGCTTATTACTTTCTCAAACCAATATGACGAAAGCTGAGAAGTACTTCAAAAAGGCGATAAAATTAGGTTTATCCATGCAGCAAGATTTAGCAATGGCTAAATTAAACCTAGCGGGTATCGCTATGACTAAACGGAGAAAGCGAGAAGCACAACTGCTTTTAAAAGAAGCAAAGTCTCTTGATAAAAATGGAATGCTAAACGAGCAGATACAAATGATGAAGAAACAAATGAAGCGCTTCTAATTACCTACAATATTTTTTTCTAAAACTAGATGGCGAAATTCCTGAGTGTTTCACAAAGGCATTTGTAAAGCTAGAATTGGATGTGTAGCCAATATCGAATGCAATTTCCTTAATCGTTTGGTAAGTGTTTTTTAACTTTGAAGAAGCCAATTTCATTTTCTCATCAAGAACATATTGATATGGTGTTTTACCTACTTCCTTTCCAAACTCTCTTATAAAGTGAAACTTACTCCAACCTGAAACGCGTATAAGTTCATCTGTTTTAATTTCTTGATTAATATTGGTATCGATATATTCCAAAGCTCTTTTAATGGGTTTTGAATATATGCTCGCTTCTTCAACTTCATAGTTACCAATATCATCAAAAGAGGCTTTTTTGTTATACAAAGCCAATTCAATATTGCCTATGACGTCAATTTCCCTAAAGGGTTTGGATAGATATGCTACAGGCTTAGTCGTTTGGATACGTTTAAGAGTTTCTGTATCTGTATATCCTGTGATATAGATAAAAGGAATTTTCGACTTGGAATTTAAATACGACCCTATTTGTATGCCCTCGTATTTTTTACTTAAATCAATATCCAGCAAAATAAGCTCGGGTTTAAAGGTGTCTAGGTTTTTAATACAACAATTATAGCTCTCGCAAATAGTTGAATCAAAACCATTTTGATTGAGAATAGATTGGATTTCAAAAGATACTATTTTGTCATCTTCAACTATTAGTATTTTTGTTTTCATAAGATTGGGAATGATAGTCTAACAAATTTCTTTTTGTAATCGAATTTACCCTTAAGCTGTTTTACCAATAAATCAAATATTTTAAACTGCTTTTCGAATAAATCAGGGAATTTTTCATGATTTTTAATACTATCAAAGGAGAATTTTAAACTTATCTTTTTTGAATTGTGGCTAAAATCTAACACCATTCGATCGTTGAGGCTCATCCTGAAATCGTTAATCTCGACCAAAATATAAGCCAAAATTAAAAGGTCATCTACGTCTGCTTTCAAATGCGAAATGCCCGTTAATTCAAAGTCTATCTCAGAGGTAGAACTTTTTAAATATTGAAGGAATTGGAGCACATAAAATTGAAAAGAAATCAATGTATCAGATGGTAAAGCTTCTTCTTTATTAGTCCTATAAAATACATCGTAGAGATAGGTGAGGGCAAATATTCTATCTACAATAACCTTCCTATCATCAAAGTATAACCGATTTGTCGCCGATTGTATATTCATCAAACTCAATTGAGTTTGGAGATTATTTTTAAAACGATGAAGAGTTTTGTCTAGGATTTCTTTTAAACCGTCACTGTTTTCATTTAAATTATTTGTCATTAAAAATTGATTAGTTAAAACAAATATAAGTTATTTAAAATTAGTAATTTATAATAATTGCTAAATAAGCAGAAAGATTGTTTAGGTTTAATCGCATTAATTTGTTTAAATTTAACAATTAATAACTATTATATTGTTAAAAATTATTTTTTATTTATTTTTTTCATTGTCAATTTTTTCTCAACCCGCAGAAAAAAATGATAGTATTCTATTTTCCCAAATGTTAGAATTATATCACGATGAGTTTCAAACAAAATCAGAGTCTGATTTTAATCTAGGAAATCACAATTCTACCAATAATTATTTTGATTCTTTAGTCAGTCTTAAGCTTAAGGGGACAATTCTAGATAACTTTAGAGTTTACAGTATCAATAATAAGATTAATCATCTATACGATTTTAAAAACCCTTTATATCTCATGAGTTATGCGTCTTGGTGTGTTCCTAGTAATGGGGAGACCGAAGCTTTAAAGCAACTCATAGACACCCATGGAGATTGGATGGATTTTGTACTTATAATGTGGGATACGAAAGAAGATGCTATTTTGTTTTCTAAACAATTTCATACTAAAATCAAAGTATTGTATGTCGACGAATTATATAATACAGAAACCAAAACTATTAAAATGTTGAAGCACAAATTAGGGCTTCCTATCTCTATAACTTTAAGTCAGGATAAGACAATTCTAAACATTAGAAGCAATAAGCAAGTTCATCCATCTGTAGACACGGAAATAGCTACTAAGATTTGTCTAAAGTCTATGAAAAAAGATATTTTAGATTTAAAAAAATATGAAAATCTATAGTTTATTTAACAAAAATCATTCTAAACCCAAGGACCACTAATACGATTCCAAAAATCCGTTTTAAAACCTTTTCATCTAGACTTATAGCTAATTTCGATCCCAAATATCCCCCAATCACAAACATAAGTGCCATAACTAATGCATATCTCCAATTTAAACTACCATCTTGGTAATAGGTATAGGCTGCTGCTAGCGTCACTGGAACTGCTAAAACGGCAAGGCTTGTACCTTGAGCTTGGTGCTGTGAAAATCCTAAAAGTAAGATCATAAGCGGAACCATCACCACTCCCCCACCAACTCCGAGAATACCACTTAAAAAGCCAGCAATAAGACCAATAACTACCAATGCTAAAATCACTAATAAACTCATACTAAAGGTTTTTATTTAAGAACTTCAATTTTGTAAACTTTCTTGGAATAATTATCCAAATGTTTATCTCGAAGCCAAGGATTATGAATCTTTAAGGTCTTATAATTCATATTAAACTGTTTAGCAAAATTTACGAAATCACTTACCGCCGTATCGACTTCTACCTTTTTTATAGGCTTCATTTCATAAAGATCTTTATCCTCATAATGAAAGCCAAAATCTTCAGCATTGGATAGAATATGTTTTAAAGCTACGATTCTAAAAACATACCTAGATGTTTCTGGATTGAGAAGTAAATCAAAATAATCGTCTACCTCTTGTCGTTTTAATTCTCTCGATATTCCTGCATTACCGGCATTGTAGGAAGCTGCGGCTAATGTCCAAGTTCCAAAACGCTCCTTGGAGTTCTTGAGGTATTGGGAAGCTACTTCAGTAGCTTTTTCAATATGGTAGCGTTCATCAACATTATCGTTGACTTCAAGACCATAATCTTTTGCAGTTCCTTTCATGATTTGCCAAAATCCTGTAGCACCTGCGTGAGAAACTACATGTTCTAAACCGCTCTCCGCAACCGCTAAATATTTAAAGTCATTTGGAATCCCATTCTTTTTTAGAATAGGCTCAATAATAGGAAAATACTTATGAGCCCTTTTTATCAAAAGTAGAGCATTGGATTGCCAATACGTATTGACTAACAACTCTCGGTCTAACCTTTCTTTGATATCTGGAATATCTAAAGGAATCTTTTCTCCTGCAAAATCAATTTGCTCTGGTATGTCTATCGCAAACACGTTATAATCATTTTCAAAACTTTTTTCTGGATTCGAAGTTTTAACGTCTTCATCGTAGCCAGCTATAAAACTGGTTATGGCAAAATAACTTCCAAGGGTTAAAGTGGCCACCCCTAAAGTAAAAATCGATTTTGTAAAAAAGGTATCTAATTTCATGTTTTAGTTTATTTTTTAATGTTGTAAAATTCCTTCTGAAATTAATCCA
>NZ_PJBS01000331.1 GCF_002836055.1 Psychroflexus sp. MES1-P1E | reverse complement strand
AAGAAACTTGAAGTTTTATAAAAATAAATGGTTTCTTCATCATTTCGTTTTTGGTCTATTTCATTGTACTTTTCATTTTCGGATATGAAATTTCTTAGTGAAATGCATTCTTTTGGATTAGAAACTAGTTCAATTTGATTTGTTTTTTGATTTGAAGCTCCTACTTTTTCGCTATACCTTTGCTCATATGCATTTAAAAACCAATCTACATTTTGTTTACCAGCAGGAAAATCTGGCGAACATGGATACTCTATTTCAGACTGGCTATAGGTTGAAAAGAAAATAAAAGTAATTAAGTTTAAAATAATAAGTTTCATAAGTCTTGTATTAAAAATTAATATCCGCATCGTTGGTAAGTTTGTAAATTAGATGTTCTTGAAAAATCAAATGAGCTTATTTGATCGCCATCAATTATATAACCTAATAAGCCGTAATCATTTGTTTCATTCATCAAAGCAACTAAAAAGTTATAGTCTGGTGTACTCGGTCCTCCAATATATTCTTCTTCAGCCCCATCACATATACTTCTTCTATCTTCACCCAGGTAAAAAGGATGTGTATGTACTACCCCAACTAGATTACTAGGAATTGTTGAAGCCCAATTTACTGGTGGATCTATACCACAAGGTGTCCTCGTCCAAGAAGAATCAAATGAAATAAATTCATAGCTCCCTCCATTCTGGACAATCCATCCTCCATCTTCCAATCTTGATTCCATAGGTACATCTGGGTTTGTCGCTCCACTAGATTCCCAAAGATTATCAAAGGCAATTTGTATATCTTGTGAATTTATTATATCATCATTGGTAGTGCATAATTCTTTCTCAATACAGTCTCCTTGCAGGTTTTCATAATATCCTTCTGGACAGTCACCTTCTACGCAGTAGGTTCCGGTACTATTAGGTACTTGGCCTAATGGGCATTCTAAAGTTTGGGGATCATCTCCATCTCGCAAAATGGGCACTGTCCCTGGATTTGCACCTCCTCCTCCGCCTGGACCTGGATTGGGTGGGTCTGGAAACTCACATGTAATACAGCCACCTCCGCCACTATCACCTCCATCATCGCTACATTGAAGCTCAAAAAAATAGTTTGATGTTTATCTTGGAAACTCTATTTCCAAAGACAAACTGTAGCTGGCTCTTGGGGATTAAAACTTAAAAGCCCCAAATGAACAAAAAGTTAGAAAACTTGTAATTCGTAATTCCATGTGATATCAACAAAATCTAACAATTAATTTTAAGCAGCAAAAATCTAAACTTTTCTACAATTTATAGTCTAATGTAAATTAATCTTTCGCCTACACCCCCATTTGGTAATTGATAAACTAGAATTAATCTCTCATCTGTTAAAGTATCAATCTCATAGTGATATTCTTCATTTGGATCATTAGTGTTTTGTGTTATCAAATAATATATTTTAAGCCCACTATCTGTGACATCATTTTCGATGGAATAATCATATTCTTCGATAATTTGAGAATTGACAATATTTTTTTTAATTTGATTAGTATTAAATTCAATTTTTATATTGTTTTCATTTTCCAAGACCCAAGTACCAGTTATCAAATTTTCAAAAGGCATTGCTTTACTCGAGACTTGAGCTTTACAACTTAGAAAAGATAATAACACAACAACTTTAATTACATTTTTCATCATTTTTATTTTTAATTAAATACAATCTATAAACTCATTACTATTTTCATAAATATTTTTTCTATCGTTTAAACCTTTCAGTCCTCCATTTATTTTTTTAGTCACGTCTTCAACTGATGTTTCTTCATCTAAATTAATTGAATTTAATACGTTTATCTCATAGAACCAAAGTGCACTTATTATTGCTAATTCGAGATCATTATTTAGTAAATCAGGACTTTCAATTAAATTTATATCAGAATTATAATTTTCTTGATAAAAAGAATTAAAATTCACAAAATTATTTCTGCCAGTTAATTGAAAGACTCCTCTTCCTCTATATTTGTAACCATCTCCATCATTGATATTACCTAATTTATAATTTGATCCTCTATTTGCATCATTATAGACATAGTTAGCGAAACTTTCATGATCAACAAAAATAGTACTAATAGAGCTAGAATAATCGTTTGGATTTTCTTTATTTGGATCTAAATATGTTGTTGGAGGGTTTAAATATGATGTATAAGGGTTGAATCTTGATTGCCAGTAATCAATTCCAAGCTTGTTAACTCTATAATTTAAATTTTCTTCAAAATCATTAAAATTTAAACTTTCATGTCCTGCCTGAGATAAAAAATGCTTTAATTTTTCTTTGGTATTAATTCCAAAATCCTGCCCATATAGATTTATAATATTTGCTATTTCCTGTGAAACTTCAATATCTAGATTTGGGAAAAGTTCTAAAATATCTTCACTTGAAGTATCACAGTCCTCTTCTTCCACACACTCCCCATTACTATCTCTTGTATACCCTTCTGGACAGTCTATTAATTCACACTCTCCAAACATATTAGGTTCTTCGCCTTCTCCACATTCTACGATGATGGGTTCATCTTCGCCATCTCCCAATATAGGCGCCGTTCCAGGATTACTTATACCTCCGCCTGGACCTGGATTGGGTGGGTCTGGAAACTCACATGTAATACAGCTACCTCCGCCACTATCACCTCAATCATCGCTACATTGAAGCTCAAAAAAATAGACACAATATCCGGCTGTACATATAAAACCAACTTGGGTGAATGCACATGTAATCACTCTATTTTCAGGCTCAAGCCATATTCCTTCCTCCACATTGGTTTCTGCTAATTGACTTCCTGTCATAAAATTGAAAACTTGTATTTTTCCAGAATATGTTCTTAAATCCCTATCGGAAGCTAGCCAATCTTGGTCTGGGAAATACCGGAAGACATAGAATTCCTTTAGACCACTGGGTTTATTTTCAATGACTAAATTATCGTAATAAATGTCTTTTTTTTTTCTGGCTACTCTTCAGAGCAATTGTATAAGTAACAATGTCTCCGTTTGTATTTCTAAATGCTGGACTATTCAGGTCAATAAAACCAAAATCTAAAGCAGTCTTTTTTAAGTAAATAGCTTTCAAATTTGATTTCACATCTTGTGGAATGTGATTAAAATTCAGTTTTTTGGTCAAGTTTTGTTCCTCTTATGCTGGAGTCCTCAGATCATCATCGCCACTGCTACTAGGGCTGAACCACGACTTGTAAAGTTATTTAGTGAGCTAATTAAAACACTTTAGTGGATTTTGTAGACAGTCTACTTATGCCACTTTAAACCTATAATGTCGCAATAAATCGTTTCTTTTTTGCTTGCTTTTTATCAAAAAATAATTGCCGTAGCTGAGGCTATTCTAATTATTTCTAACTTCGATCAATCAAAAAACCTGCGCTGAACTAGGTCGCAGTATGATTCAATTTACTACACGACATTATAAATTTAATTTGGTGTGACAACTCTATAGTTTTATAAGTTTTTAGGTAACACTCAATTCTGAACTACTAAATTGTATTAAGTAAACACCCGATGACAAATTGCTTACATCTAAAAATTCTAAGCTATTCCCACTAATCTTAGAAATTATTTTCCCCTGGATATTATAAATATTCACTTGCTGAATAGGCTGTTGAAAAGAAATATTCAGAGTATTAGCGAAAGGATTGGGATACACTTCAAGACCTAAACCTTCTTCTGTTGTTATCCCTAGAGTACAATTTTCATCGTTTGGATTTGGCACTTCTAAAAATACGGAAGTAAATTCCACACAAGTAGGATTAGCCGTATTTGTGACTTCAATTTGTAGGGTTTCAGAACTTGTAGCTTCATATAATACATCAATATCAACCAGCTCATCTGAAGCTGTAAACACATTAACTGAAAGTTGAGCTAAGTTCTCTGAACTACTGGTGACGAAATTAGGAATATCCGACAAATCAAATAGTGCTATACCTGTTTCTGAGTCTAAACATTCGGTTATATTTTCTAAATCGTTAGCTTCCGAAGAAAAGGAATTCAAATCAAAAGAAGAGGTGCTGAAACAAGACTCTGAATTTTCATTTTGAATGCGTACAAAAATCGTTTCTACTAAAGAATCTACCAGATAGTTCTCTATATCAATTCCCTGCTCTTGTAAAGAATTTTCATTGTTTTCTGCCTCTTCAAGTAAGTTAAAAAAAAAGACCCCAAAGTCTACTACTTGGTTACCTACGGCCTCAGGAATATTTAGACTCAAATCGAAAGTTGTACTAAAATCAAAATCAGTACACACTTCTAAATCCAATAAATTGCTGATTACAGGTATTGAATTCAAGGAAACATCAAAACTAACTTCACCGAAACAACTGATAAAATTTTCGAGAGATAATATTGCAGTTATTGTTGTATTTGCATTATTAATCGTGAAAGCCGAAGGAGTATCAATTCGTACATCCTCTTGGAAATACGCCACTAGTAAGTCGATGTCATCCTGACTTCCTTTTACATCAGAATCAAAGATGGTTAAATCAATTGTTAGATTATCTTCATCGATACCAAAACAAAAGTCAGTATTTTCTGGTTGAAATGCAATTAAATGATCAGCATCCTGAAGGAAGAAAAATCCAACAGAAAAGCATTCTGTTCCATCTGTATTTTCAATTCTTAAAAATAAGAATTGTTCAAAATCATTTAAAGGAAATGCTGTTGGATCTAATCCAGAATTCGTACCTGCATTGGCATCAGCTAAAGTGAAATGATAAGAAATAGTAAAGTTTCCTGTTTGGTCTCCTATGGCTAGAGCATTATTTTTAGTTAGATCAAATATAGCTTCTTCATTTTCAGCAGAACACGCAATGATATCGGTGATGTCTTGAACCTGTGGAGTATAGCTTGGGAACACTATAAATATTTCTGTAAGGGTACAATTATCAAAAGAGGAGCCTAGAACAGATAAGCCAACAACATAACTGACTTCTACTGTAAGTGGATTATATGAATTAAGGACGACTTGATTTTCAAAATTCGAAAATGAAATGTCATTCCCTGCATTATCGATTATAGTGAATTCCGTAAAACCGGGTATCAAAGGAAGATCTAGATTATTAATGACTAACGCATCATCTAAGTCTACAAATACTTGTCCAGAGCTCCCGGAACAAACTTGCAAATCAATTATTTCCACATCATCTTCTTGTTGTTGATATGTATTCAATTCAAATTCTGTTATATCAAAACACAAATTGGCATCATCAAATTCAATCCTCACTACTAAGCTAAATTTCTGAACAGATCCGTTTTGGGGGTTTATGGGAAAGCTTTCAGGATTCACAATCTCATTTTGATTATTATTTGCATCCGTTAAACTTTCAAAATAGGTAATATTAAAATTACCTGATTGACTTCCTATAACATTAGCGTTAAGTTGGGTTAAATCAAAAGTATCGCCAGCATCACAATCATTCACATAAAAATTTCCTAAAAGGCTAGTAAGTCCTGGGTTGTTAGCCACTGGCACATCGATACTGATTAAAAGAAATGTAGAGTTACCGAAGTTACTCTCATTAACATTTTCTACTACATTCACCCAAACCTGAGCTAAGGCAAAACTTCCATTAGAATAATTTGTTGGGGTAGAAATGGCGTTAAAAATACTATTATTATTGGAGTCTGCTTGATTATCAAAATAATACACGCTAAAGGTATTTGGTGATAATACATTTAATGCGTTGCCATCATTTAAGGTCAAATCAAATCCCTCTATTGGAAATTGAAAACATTCGGTAAGATTTACAGGAGAACCAATTTCTAAGTCTTGTGATTGAATGAAAAAAATATTAATGAAGCTCAATAAAAGGAGGTAACTTAATTTTGTTTTCATAATAATTTATGTAGGGTCTACATTAATAAAACAATTAGATCTTAAAATATCCTACTTAAAAAATTTAATTTTAACACTTAAATATAAATTGTTTCAATTTCAACTCTTTTATCCGCTTTTCATTTCGATCTCAGACATATATCCGTGCACCTCATCAAAAAAGTTTAAGTTTGTTATAATCAGTTATCCTATAAATGAATTCAAAGTCCGGCTTAACTTTTTCCTTCCTATTATTCTTAACCATTGGTTTAGCCCAAGAGAAAAAGAACTCAGATGTATTCCATATAGATTATTTGTATGGAAAAATTATGAGGCATAGTCCACAAATCTTGCATCTTATCCAAGGGCCAACTCAGGGTGTTTTATTTTCTTGGGAACGAGAAACCTTTGGAGAGGAAAATTGGCAACAGTTCTTTAATTACCCTAGTTATGGTGCCTCTTTACTCATCCAAGACATGGGTTCGCCAGAGCTCGGTAAGGTCTACAGCATTCATGGAGAGTATAAATTCTTTTTTTGGCACAGAAAACTAAGCCTAAAAGCTGGGCTTGGCGCAGGCTATATTCCCAACTCATACGATCCTTTAACCAACCCAAGAAATACAGCTTATGGCTCGACGTTTACAGGCTCTGTTTTATTTGGTTTAGATTATCGCTTTCAAAATATTTTCAATTCACCTATTGACTTTAAGTTTGGGACATTTCTTGTTCACTATTCCAATGGAAAAACCAAATCACCCAACACGAGTACCAACAATTACGGAGTTCAAATTGGGTTAAGTCATTCATTTTCAGAAACAGAAAAAAGCTATAAAACTTCCGTTTTAGAACCCATTTCTAAGTCCTGGTCCTGGGATTTTTTGGTAGCAACAGGTGCAAATGATAGTGGAATTTGGGGAGAATCTAATGAAGCTTTTCTCACGTTAACTACTTCCGTAAATAAGAGACTATCTCACCGAAGTGGAATACGATTTGGGCTAGATGCATTCTTCACCCCCTCAGTAAAAACATTTATTAACTATAAGACAGTCGCATTTCAAGAAGAAAATAACTTCCAAGGAGATGAAGATTGGAGGAGAGTTGGGTTATTTTTAGGTCATGAGCTTTATTTAGGCAAATGGAGTGTACTTTCTCAAGTGGGTTACTATATCTATTATCCAGTTGATTATCTGGATAGGGAATATTTAAAAGTTGGCTTAAGACGCTATATCACAGATCACTTTTACGTATCGCTTTTACTCAAAACGCATTATTCTAAAGCAGAGGCTATAGAATATGGAATAGGGATACGCTTATGAAAACCCATTATGAACATTTAAAAAGAGGGCACAACACCAACAGACATACATGAAAAAATATATCACCCTATTAATTTTTACTTTCTTTCTCAATTCTTGTGATGCAGATTCTACAAAGGATTGTCTTCGGGGAAGTGGTAAAACTGAAACGCGAGTCTTAGAGATTTCAGGATTGCAACAAATTACCATCAGAGAAAATATAAGCCTTGAAATTAGCTTTTCTACAGAGGAAATTTTGAAAATTATGGGGGGTAAATACCATTTAGATCAATTAGAAATTATTCAAAACGGCAATGAGTTTGAATTCAAAGTCGAGGGGCTTTGTAGTACTGGTTTTTCTGAAGCCCCCATAGTTTTAAAGCTTAAAAGCTCAAGGTTAAATTACGTTAGAAATTCTTCTCAATTTGATGTGATAAGTACTAATACACTCGAGTTTGAAAAGCTCTCGTTGGTATCTGAAGATTTCAATGATACTGAAGCCTTAAACTTGGGTAACTTTAAAATTGAGGTTGATAATTCTTTAGTAAACATAACAGGCTCAGGAATATCAGACTTTGAATTAAGCGGGAAAACTGAACGTCTCAACTTTCGTACGGTTTCTGGTTCGGGTACCGTTTTAGCTCGCCAACTAGAAGCTAAGGTTGTTACTTTTTTTCATCGGTCTTTTAGAAATGCAGTAGTCACTCCAATCCAGCGCTTGGAAGGGGAAATTCGCTCATCCGGTAATATCATCAGCACAAAAAAACCTCCACATATTGATGTAGAGGCGTTTTATACAGGTCAGCTTATCTTTGAATAAGCCTAATATTTATTAATCCCTTGAGACCTCAAGAATTTCAAAAGTAATCTTCCCATTAGGTACTTCAATTTCAACGGTATCTCCCGCCTCTTTTCCAAGTAAACCTTTACCAATTGGAGAATCTACAGAAATTCTTCCCGCTTTTAAGTCGGCTTCGCTTTGGGCCACCAGCTTGTAGGTCATTTCTTGATTCATCTTCACATTTTTCAACCTCACTTTGCTATGGATCAATACCTTTGAAGTATCCAATTGAGACTCATCAATCACCCTTGCGTTAGCCACAACTTGTTCAAGCTTTGCTAGTCTCATCTCAAGCATACCCTGAGCTTCTTTTGCGGCGTCATATTCAGCATTTTCACTTAGATCCCCTTTATCCCTAGCATCAGCTATATCTTGTGAAGCTTTTGGACGCTCTACATCTCTAAGTTGTTCAAATTCAGCTCTCAACTTTTTCAATCCTTCTTCTGTATAGTACGATACTTTACTCATAATTCCTACGTTTATATATAACAAAAAAAGAATCCCGAATATTTCGAGATCCTATACTACAAATATAATATTTTTGTACAATCAAAGCCATAAGGCACTAAAAATTAATATGAAAGCTGTTTTATTTTTAATAGGATTTATCCTTTTAACAAGTTGCGAAAGTGACGATAACCAAAGACAAAATCCCAATTTACTCAACATAAATGTAAATTATGAGGTCAATTTAAGTCTTCCTCAATTTAACAATCTCAACTTTAGTGGTAATTCAGTTTATATTCCAGGACAAGGTAATTTAGGGCTTATCGTTGTTAATTCAGGAAGTAGCTATTTGGCTTGGGATGCAGCAGACCCAAACTTAATACCGGAAAATTGCTCAAGACTTATCATCGAGGGGCTTAATGCCTCATCAAGATGTAACGACTCTGGCAATAGTTATAGCTTGGTGACAGGTCAATCTCTTGAAGAGGAGTTAAGATATCCCCTATTTGCCTATAGAATTACAGAAAGTGGTGGTGTCTTGAGGATTTTTAATTAAGCCGACTATAAATGAGTTTTTGATTAAATTGAAAGTTAACTTTTGACCCTTTTTCTAAATTCGTTTCTGAAACAGCAAAAATGCTTTTAGTTTTATACTTCATCTCTACCAAATAATTTGAGCCTCTAAAAAACATCGATTTTACTTCAGCCTGAAAATCTCCCTTTTGGCTAATGTTAATTTCATGAGGGTAAATGATGATTTCTGGTGTCGTAGACTCGAAACCAAACTCTTTTGAATTCAAAAGGTTGACATCCCCAAAAAGAGAAGCGCAATAAAAATTCTTAGGCTTGGAATATACTTCAGTGGTCTGGCGAAAGTCTATGGATTTTCCATTTTTAAGGACCATGGTATAATCTGAAAAGGGTAACACATCGTCTGCATCATGGGTAGCAAAAATACAAGTGATCTTTTCTTTTTTCAAAAATTGAAATAAACGACGCCTCAATTGATGTTTCAAAAATTGATCTATGTTGCTAAAAGGCTCATCCAACAGGACAACTTCTGGAGGTTTAGCTAAAGCTTGGGCAATTGCTACTCTCTGTTTTTGTCCACCACTCAGCGTTTTTACTTTCTGGTCTTTGACCTCTTCTAGACCAAAAAGAGCGACAAGTTCATCGCTTCTTTTCTTATTTTCTTGTGGAGTTTCTCTTGATAAATATTTTTGAATATTCTCTTCTGAAGTTGTAAACGGCATTAAATCGAACTCTTGTGAAAGATATTTGAAATTTGGAAAACCCGGTACCAAATTATGAGCAGGGCCTAAAACTCGATGATTTTTCCAATAAATTGAACCTTCATCTAAATCAAAAAGTCCATAAATAGCTTTAATAAGCGTACTCTTACCACAACCACTTTCTCCGATTAAGGCTAAGTGATCGCCTTTAGTCAGTTCAAAGTTGATTTCTGAAGCACCTTGACCATTACCATGAAAATAACTTAGGTTGTTCACTTTAAGCATAAAAAACTATTTTTTGCAAATATAAACAAAGCAAAAAGACCAAAGCCAGAAGGCTTTGGTCTTAAAGGTATATATACTAATAATTCTTACTGAACTAGAAGCTTTTGAGTAAAAGTTTTACTTCCAGATTCAACTAAAACAATATACATTCCAGAATTAAGTTGTTGAACATCCACACGTTGATTGCTATCTGACATTTTTGATAGAATCAATTTACCGTTTAAGTCATAAACATCAACTTTAGAATTTGAAAGATCCGTATTGGTCAAACTTAAGTTGAAATAATCTTTAGCTGGATTTGGATAGATTCCAAAGGTTTCTGCTCCAAAACCATCGCTGGAAAGCGCACAGTTTAATTCTTCATTTGGTGGAAGATCAAAAGCCTCAACTTGATCAGATCTACTCCCAGAACTTCCCTGTTCAGCGCTCCATCCTAAACCTCTTTTAGCAAAAACTTCCCAAATCAAGCATTGATTGACGCCATCGTTAGCTAAAATATCAGCTTGTAAAATAGCATCTCGACCATCTATAAATCCAGGAGAACAGCCCTGGAATTTCATTCCGTCGATAACAAGTTGCATATTTATATTATTACCACCAGTTCCGTTATATAAGTCAGAATCAAAACCATATTGATCAATTAAAGACCAGTTCAAATCCCAAAGCATAGAAGCCCAAACAAAACCAATTCCGTGAGGTCTGCTTATGCTAGATCTATTTGTGTAATCATAAGTAGCTGGGTTAACAGAAAAGTTTGTACTATATCTAAAGGGTCTGATTCCTGGACCAGTTATCTCTTGATTAATAGCATAAGTCCCAATTCCTCTTCCTTCGGTAGCAATATCGTCGGCTGAAATGGTCATCATTAAACCTAACCAGTCGCTCCAACCTTCACCCATTTGCTCATCGTTACGTAAACAATCTGCATTTTGTGCTCCAGCAGTTAAACGGTTAGAAACACCATGACCATACTCATGAGCTATAATACCATTATCAAAATCACCATCTATTTGATATGGACCACTGTTGACCAAAAAACCTGAGACGTTTTCTTCTGCAATTAAAGCGTCTATAATAGCCTCTCCGTCAGTTTGACTAACCATTATTGAAGGAATCACTATTCCTCCTGCATCATCTCCACCCATTGTTATAGGTGCTCCGGGAACATTGTTTACCATGATAACAGCTAAAGCACCTGCTTCTTGGGCTTTTAAAATTTTACTAACAAAAGTACAATCTCCCCTTCTTATAATTACAATTTTTTCATCCAACTCATCAGGGTTTGATACAGGTTGGCAAATATCATTTTCATCTGGATCTACTTCTTCATCTTTAGCCAACGCAAAGTTGGCTGTGATCGCTTCTGAGGTTAATGCAGGACCAAACCCTGCTGGTACAGCATCGTATTCCCCTGCAAGACTTTCTGGAGTTTCAACAGTAAGCGGTGCCTCTGGTGAACCTGAAGATGACCATAAAAACATCTGCATTCTTGGTCTAGCCCCATCTGGAGGTGTCCCAAAATTAGCATTATTAAGCCCTCCTCCATCTTGAGCTTCAGCTCTTACGTAATCGTTTCCAAAAGCTTCACTTGTGTAGTTCGTTTGTTGAAAATTCCCAGAAGCTTCATCAAATCCATAGTAAGACCACATATCGTGGATGATGTTGTTCCAATAGAATAAATTTGTTATGGCTGCATCCTCGTTTAATTGTGGTGGTTGATTAAAATCTAAAGGAAAATCAAAATTTAAATCATCCCCACCATCAGGCGAATATCCCGCAACATCTGCAGCACCTCTATCTTCATAAGCATAGACGTTGTTACCTCTAGTAATGGTGTGATCTGGACCTACTTCTCCATTTGTATCATGCCATCCAAAGGGTGAAAACTCATTGTCTGAAGGGTTTCTTACTATCGCTCTATCCCCATGAATAGGAGATTCAACAGGATAAGGATATACATTATAAAGGGCACCTTCTTGTAGAAGATTTGCACCTGTAGTCTCTTGGATTTGGGAAGGTGTTCTGAATGTTCTGCCCACAATAGTAGAATGGTCAAAATTACAATTTACAATCCAATCCATTTTATCCAAAATTCTACCATTTGAAGCATCAACTCTAACGCTCCACCAATGTGAACCATCTATCATATGAATTGATAAATCCCAAGCTAGATTTAATACGCCACTTTCAGATTTGTAATAAACAAGCTGAACAGGAATATCATCAATCGAAACTCCAGATTTAGATAAGATTAGGTTATTTGAAGATTTAGACCCAACAATTGAAATATTGGTAGGATTACCAATACCTAATTGAGTAGAAGCAGTATTTAAAGCTTGCTCTGGAGTTAATGCGGGAGATTGAGTTGATATTCTTGAAGCCAAATCAACTTCATAATCATATTTAGCATATTTTACCGAGCTATTTCTTATTACAAAATTTCCTATTGCATTATGGACTGGTATTCCAGAATAGGTTTGCTGAGCATAAATAATATCAGCATTTGTACTTTTAGAAAAATGCTGTGAAGCAAGAATTAAGTCGGAGAAATCATCTGTAAGCAACAAATTCTCAGATTTTTTTTGTTCTAAATAGTTCTTTACGATATCGATTTCAGTCTGAGCGCTCACTAAGGATACGGAACTGAAAATCAATAAGAATAGGAGTAATTTTAGTTTCATGTTGTTTTTTTATTAATTTCTTAGCAACTTAATTAAAAACTTTCTTAAATGAAACTAACGCTTGTTAATTTTTTTAAATAAAAAATTGACATTTTAGAATCAGTTTTCGAAATCACTATAAAACTAATTATTTAGCCTCCGCTCACATTGAAGTTTTATAGTCTGCTACTTTCCACTGAAGCAAAGTTAAATTTTGTTCTTTTGAAGCAT
This sequence comes from Psychroflexus sp. MES1-P1E, assembly GCF_002836055.1. Classification (GTDB taxonomy): domain Bacteria; phylum Bacteroidota; class Bacteroidia; order Flavobacteriales; family Flavobacteriaceae; genus Psychroflexus. The sequence goes on along the minus strand of NZ_PJBS01000331.1, from coordinate 2,802 downwards.
TTGGATCTATTTGTATAGATTCACCATTGGGAGTATGCACCATATAGAATCCATCCTTCATAGATGCTAATTTAATCAGCTCACCACCCTCATTTATTGAATTCCATGATTTATTTTCTGGGGTAAACACCATTTCTAAAGTTTTACCTTTATTTTCTCCTGAAAACACTTCAATGGAAAAATGATTTTGAGTGGCTGTCATTTTTATATCTTGTCCATTAACTTTGGCGTATTGTATTTCTTCTTCACCTTTTACCATTGCAATGGGATTATCGCCTGTCCAGAATTCTAGAACATTGAAGAATAAAACATCCCCTGAAATAAATAATCCATAAATAGGGACGAGAGCCCAAAAAATTAAACTGTCCAGAAATTTATTGTCGGTGACGCCGTCGTTCCAATTTCTTAAAGAATTAAACGCACTAAAAGAGCCCAAACAACTTGTGCTTAATAAAGTCATTGATAAAACTCCGCAAATAAAAATTTTCTTTTTCATTGTGCTATTTTTTAAAGTTTACAATTCTAACATAACTTGAAATTCCTAAAAATTATTTTGGATAAACAGAAATTTAACATTAAAATGATCTGCTCACTTCTTGAGAGCAGATATAGGCACTAGTCCAAGCACTTTGGAAATTAAAACCTCCTGTCACAGCATCTATGTTCAGAACTTCTCCTGCAAAAAAGAGATGATCGTGGAGTTTACTTCTAAATGTTTTAAAATCAATTTCTTTTAAGTCTACTCCACCAGCAGTGACAAATTCATCTTTAAACGTACTTTTCCCGTTGACATGCAATTCGCTTTCACACACCACTTCAGCAAGATTTTGAAGTTGAGCTTTGTTGATATCAGACCAATTTAAATCTTTGTCTATATCAATATACTTTAGCAAACTCTTCCAAAGTCGCTTAGGCAAACTCTCTATAGCAGCAGAATAAACAAGTTGCTTGGGATGCGAGGTTTTAAGATCTTCAAAATAAGATTTCAAAGACTCTATGTTGTGATCGGGGAGCCAATTTACTTTCAATTGAAATTGATGGCTCAACTCATTAAAAATTCTAGCACCTCTTGAAGAAAGCTTTAAAATGCAAGGACCGCTCATCCCCCAATGAGTAATGAGCAACGGACCCGAAGAGTGTAAAGTTTTTAATCTTTGCTTAGTAACGCCCCTATCTTTTGTTGTAAACACTTCTACTTCGGCATTCACACTTATCCCAGACAAACCCTCTATTCGTGGATCTGTAATATTAAATGTAAATAATGAGGGAACAGGATCTACAATTTTATGCCCTAAGGCTTGTATTAGTTTCCACATTTTCGGACTACTCCCCGAAGCGATAATAAGTTGTTTTGTATGAATAATCACTTTAGAACTCTTTAACTCCCAGAAGTAGTCTTGGTTATCGATTGGGTTAATTTCCTCTATTCCTGTTTGTGTTTTGACTTCGATACCATAGGTGTCCACTTCTCTTTGAAAGCAATCTATAACCGTTTGGGAAGAATCAGAAGTAGGAAAGACTCTGTTGTCGCTTTCAATCTTTAAACTCACCCCTTTTTCTTCCAACCAAGACATCATATCTCCAGTCATGAATTGATGAAAAGGACCTAATAGTTCTTTATGTCCGCGAGGATAATTTTTGGAGAGTTCTTTAGGTTCAAATTCTGCATGGGTCACATTGCAGCGGCCTCCTCCAGAAATCTTAACTTTATTGAGAACATTCTTACCTTTTTCTATAATAATAATAGTTAACGCTGGATTTAATTCTGCGCTATTAATAGCGGCAAAAAAACCTGCAGCACCTCCACCAATTATAGCAACGTCTGTTTTTAAGATAGTCAATCGATTTATTTTCTTGCAAAAATAGACTAAAACTTAAACTTCACTAAAAGAATAATGACTCTATTTGTCTTGAACCTAAGAGCTATTAATTTAAAGAAGAAACAATTTGTTTGGCTAAGAATTTCTGGCCAAATTCTGAATTTAGATATTTCATGTCCTCCGCGTTGGATAGAAAGCCAAGTTCAACCGTCACCGCTGGGCAATCTACGTTATTTAATAAATAAAAATTTGCGGATTGAAGCGTTGCGGTCTGAAAGTCTTTTTGCTTGAAAGATTCTAAAATCTTAGTTCCAAAATAAGAAGACCTGACTGTAAAATCATTACTAGCCACAAAAACCTCTACACCATTTCGGTCTCTATCTTGAGAATAATTAGCGTGTAAAGAAATAACTAAATCTGGAGATAAGGTTTTGATCCGTGACACTCTATCTTGAAGGGAAATGAACTCATCTTCAGTTCTCAATAAAATGATTTCAATATTTTTATCAGAACATAAAGCTTTGAGTTGTATGGAAACATCAGCAACAATTTGCTTTTCTAAAATAGAATTGAGTTGAGCACCACCATCTTTCCCCCCGTGTCCAGCGTCGATTACTACTTTAATTTTTTTAGGATTCGTAGGGTCGGCAATAGCGTAACTATAACTAAAGCAAAAACACATCAAAACACAAATTAATTTCATAAGACTCATTTAAGGTTTGAAACTAAGTAATTCTTTACAAACATTAAGCTTTTTTTATGAAAAAAAATAAACTTTGAGTCTTGTACTGAATGAATTAAATCTTTACATGATTTGATAATTGCAATTTATGAGCTGCCATCAGGCCTCAAGATCATAAGATAAATTCTTTGTATTGCTCTGCGAACTTATAAAGCCTATCGATTTTATACAAACTATTATAGGTTTTCAGGTAAGAAAAGTCTAATTTTTTTCTTGATAGGTACTCGTAAAACTGGACTG
>NZ_PJBS01000330.1 GCF_002836055.1 Psychroflexus sp. MES1-P1E | reverse complement strand
ATCTAATGGAAATTATTTAGCTATCGAAAAAAGGCCTTTTCCTACAAACGAAGATGTATTTAGTTTTTGGATTGGCAATTACAGAGATATCGATTATACCATGAAAGTTGAAGTTGAAGACATGCCAGATTATGATATCTTTTTAAAAGATACTTACACTGAAGTAGATCATCAATTAAATGAAGGTGAAAACGATATTGCTTTTAGCATTGACTCTTCAATCCCAGCTTCTGTAAATTCAGATCGATTTAAAATTCAGTTTGAGAAAACCACCCTAGGTACATCACAAAATGAGAGGATAGCTAGCTCACAGCTTTATCCAAATCCTTCAAATTCTGGATATGCTTATGTCAAACATAATCCAGACTTCAACAACGAACTAAAGGTTTCAGTTTTCAATATACTAGGACAAACTATAGAAATCCCAAAAGACCGCTTATCTTCTTCAGAACTAAAACTGAATACAAGCAGTCTTAACTCTGGAATTTACCTAGTTAAGTTGACCTATCAAACTCAGACTACTACTCACAAATTAATTATAGAGTAGCTAAACTCAAACTACGAAGGTAACAACTCTTTGATGTTTGATATTCGTATAGCTGAATGCGAAGCATGATGCACGACCTCCTTATTTTGAATCACTAAAATTTGAGGAGATTGGTGCAAAACTTGAAAACGAGGGGTAATTTCGTTAGAGATATTTCTATTAGCTATTAAATCAAGATATAACATTTCAATATGTTCATTGGTAAAATCTATGTTATTTTGAAACTGGTGCCAAACCATATTGCTGATTCCACAAGACACTGAATGCTTAAATATCACAACTAGTTTTTCTAACAATTAAGGTTAACGTTTCTGATAGATTTGAAAAGTAGAAACTTCTTAAGATTCGAATAGGCTAGACTTTGTGATCAAAGATTTATTAGAGGATTGGAAATCTTTTTTAAAACTAGTAGTGCTGGTATTAAACAAAAACTTTAAAACTACCTTGAGGTAGCGCAAATCCTAAATAGGTATTATTATTTTGCAAGACCTAATCAGGGGTACAAGCGAAAACCTATACGGGCTGATAAGACAATATTTTACCTAAAAAAACAGACTTTACAAAAATTACTGATTGCTAAAAAAAATACAAGGAAAACTAAATATAAGACCTAGAAAAAGGGTCAATTATGAAAATCCTATATTTGAAATGGACAATTTATTATTTAATCCAGAAGTTGCATTTATGATTTGAATCAAGTTATTCTTTAATTTAAAATCAATTTTTCAACATATATTGTGTTGGCAGTTTGTAATTCAACAAGATAAAATCCTTTTGATAAATCACTAATGTCTATTTGCTCTGTAGAATTATTAATGAAATTAATTTGTTTGACTAGCTTACCATCTGTGCTAAAAATTTTTACGCTCTTTAAAGTTTCCCCTGCTCCTTTTAAGTCGATATTTATTAAACCAGTTGTTGGATTTGGATATAAGCTTAAAAAAGCCAATTCTTTCTGTGGTGTTGTAGTGCCAAGTGTCATATTTTCAAAGCCTAACTCAAAGCGATTTACATTTTCTGATTCAGGAAGTATGGGGTCTAAACTAAAACTATATATGTTTGAGTTTAGGTTTAATGGTGTTCTTGTTTCTAAGTAATTGTCGATTAAAACGACCTCCCCTGAACTAGGTAGATTTTTAACATCAATTTCAAGGTGATAATCCAGATTAATTAAAATTTGATCATTATCCCTTGAATAAAACATGTATAATAGAGCGTCTACCATATTATTCTGTAAAGGGCGTTTATCTACCGATAAATATTCACCTTGATTTTGAATTGCTACGGATCCGTCTGAATTCCAAACTTTCGTCGCATCTTCTTCTAAGGTTGCTTGTTCGCTATAATTTGGATTGAACCTCAACGTAACACCATCTCTGAACACATCTGCGTTGGAGTCGAACATACTAACGTCTATTCTTAAATCGGTATCGGCACTAAAAATTTTATTGTTTTGTCTTTGCTCGTTTGTGCGTTTAAAGCTTTCTTTGAAAGTTAAACTTGGGTTATCAGCAATATTTTCAATAAAAAACGATTGGTTTGGTTGAAGATATTTACTATTTAGAGAAAAAGGTGTTGTACTTTGATCTGAAAGGTCTAAAGTTACATATGAGCCCTGTGATCCTAAAGTAGGATCAAAATAATATAAAAAGCTTTTACTAAGACCTACGTTATTTGAACTCTTAAGGAGTGCATCTAGATCCACTTCAGCATGGTATGGATTACCAATTAATGAAAATTGCTCAGTTGTGGAGGCAAGATTAGTTAAAGTAAAGTCACCAATATGTAAATCACCAATTGTTCTCAAAATTGTAGGAAAATTATTTTGAACATTATCTACCGTTAAGTCAATTACACGACTTCCTCTTACTAAAATAAGAGAAGCTTCACCAGCGTTCAATGTACGTTGGTCTGTATTTGGCATAACGCTATATTCCTGATCGCCATTCTCCCATAAAAACATTGAAGGATAACCGGTATTAGTAGCATCAAACCCCCTTTCTCCAGTTTCTGAACCTGTGATATGAATTCCATAACCAGGGTAAGGATCATCAAAAGTTCCTACTGCTGTCGATGTAACATGACCACCTTCTTGAAGATTAGCATTTATGGATTCAGGCATGGTTACAGAAGATGAGAAAAATTTAAATGCTCTTTTGGAGTCTTCGGGGAATAGGAGCTCGGTGATCACATTTTTCACCATACCACCACTAGATTCTTCTACAATTGAAGTTGTTAAGATATCAGGATTTATAAATGTTAAGCCTTTTGATATATTTTCGTTTGTATCTGCACCTGTAATTTCACTATCAGCATTTAATGTTCCACTAATAGATTTAAAACGTTCTAACAAACGCATGTGACCACGAGTAATGTTTGCAATGCCAGAGGTTTTATTAAGAATAATAAACGGAGCTTCTTCACCCTGTGTAGCATTAAATTGGATGTCTTGAGCTTGATTGCTTGAAGCTTCACCTGAACCAATTTGTAAAATTCCTTTACTGGTGCCATCTTGGTATGAAATAGTCGCATTGTTAATTAAGTCAGCATCAAAAATAAAGTATGATTCGTTCTTTAAACGTATAGTACCGTTATTTTCAATATCCTCATTTGAATAGAGTGTACTTTGATCTGAAACATAAACGTCATCCCCACTCGATATGTAAAATTGTGAATTACATAGAATGCTTGACATTATTAAAATTGTGAATAAAATATTTTTCATGTACCAAGAGTTTGACCGAGATTTGCTGTGCTTTTTTGTGCTATTAAATTGTCGTAGAGAGATATCAAATCCGCAACAGATTGGGTTGCACAGAATGTCTCAAAACTGATCCATTCTGCAGTGTTTAAAACTGGATGAATATCATTAACGGGAAATGTTTTCTTTTCTGACACCGACACATTATGAGTAAAATTATTATTTACAATATCACCTTCAGTATTAGAACTAATTACTGATGCCTTCAATGAAACAAAACTTATTAAAAAACTAATGATTGTTACTGTAAATAGTAAATCCTTCATAGTTTTTATGTGTGAATTAAACTCAAATTTATTGATAAGAAGGAAATAAGTATTTTTATTAAATGCTTACAATTCACTATTATTACTTTGAAAAGTCAGTATTTTTTCAATTAAATCGTTGCTATGACTTTGTTTGTAGTATTTATTCTATTGTTAAGTGTTTGCAGTATGATGGTTTTGAATTAATTTGATTGACAAGCTTTACAAGATTAAAAAAAAGCAATATTGATTAACTCTAAAGGTGAACGAGCCCTTATACCAAATTAAACCTATAATGTCGCAATAAATCGTTTCTTTTTAGCCTGCTTTTTTTCAAAGATAATTACCGTAACTAAGGCTATGCTAATTATCTTTAACTTCAATAAACCAAAAAATAATTCATTTTATTCATGCGACATTATAAATTTAATTTGGTTGGAGTTGATAACATATAAATGGATATTTTGATGAATTTTGTCACCAGCTCAAGAAGTCTAGAATTAAGAAAACCATCTCTCACAACCTTATTTGTAGACTGATAGATGAACTCAAAAATATATCATTCCATATTAATATGTACTTAAATATCAACCTTAATGAATCTTCTTAAATATAAGTGATCTAGAAAAGCTTTAAATTCTGAAAGTGAATTCTTCCATAATTTTTATAATATTTTCTTTATATTATCCATAAAAGCAGCCATATTGATCTTCTTTTATAATGTCGATCATCTTTTCTAAATGAGTTGATTTTGGAAATGGTTCGTAAAGTTCCCATTTTCCGCTTGCACGCATCCAATATAGATTCCATTCTTGTCTTGACTTATAAAATCTAATTTTAGCAAATTCCATGTGTTGAATTTCTTTCGGGTTGTCCCAAAAAGGTCGAATTTCATAAAGTATTGCAATTTTTCCATCATAAGAATACCCCAAATCGAGTTGTTCACGAATAACAGGATCCTCTGGTCTTAAAGATTCTACATAACTTTTAATGCTATTTTCGTTGATGTCGATTGTTGTATTTTTCATTCGGTTCATAGATTTGCAAGGTTTAATTTAAAAAATAAAGCTGAACTCAAACTTAAAGGGCTTAAAGTTGATCCCTGATGTTTGTCGATTTATACATAAGGGTATATTAGTATTTTATATATGTTGTCCTTCTTCAAATTAGCATACTTTTTTTATGGGTATTTGGTGCATGGCATGCTCTGCAATAGCAGTTATGGATAAGGAGGGATTTACTCCTGGATTTGCAGAAATCATAGACCCATCAATCACATAAAGGTTGTGATAATTAAAAACTTTATTGTCCTTATCGATTACCCCGGAAGAAGGATTCTTTCCCATAACGGCTCCCCCTAAAATATGTGCTGTAGACGGAATACCCGCCAATGTTTCTAAAGAAAAAGAGGTGCTTACTCCGCTTATCGCTTTGCGGTAAGCTTTAACTAGTTTTATAGATTCCGGAATAAAAGGGGTAGGAGCCTTTCCTGAACTAACGGTTGAAGTCATTTGTCCAAGAGCGTTTCGTTTAAATTTTAAGGTACTGTCCAGCGTTTGCATAAAAAGTAAAACAACTGTGTTTTTGGCCCAGCCGTTCACAAAATAAATCTTGAAATAATCAATGGGATGTTTTAAGAGTTTAATGAAAATTTTAAAAAGACGCGATACTATATTCGATCCCGTTACATAGGGTAAGTGAGCTAGCTTCCAAGCATCAGAGCCTTCACCATATCTGCAAATTTCGAGATGACTGTTTTCATCGGTGTCTAGGATACTTCCTATGGCAACTCCTTTTGAATAGTTTTTGTCTTTGTCCAGTCCGGTAACACTTACTAAGGTTTCATTGTTACTGCGGATATCTTCACCCAGTTTATCTGATAAATTAGGCAGGGATGTCTTTTTAAGCTTTAGCAGTAATTTTACTGTACCCAAAACTCCACCTGAGCATATCACCCCTTTAGTTTTTAGTGTCTTGCGTTTGCTGAATAATTTTGTGCTACTTTTTAAAAAGACGTTATACCCTTGAGAACCGTCGTTAGTGGCAACAGGTTGAACATCATAAACTTCATTTTCAGCTAGTATTTCTGCACCGTTTTTTTGGGCGAAGTAGAGGTAGTTTTTATCGAGTGTGTTTTTTGCATTATGTCTACAACCCGTCATACAGGCCCCGCAAAAATTACACCCAGAGCGTTCCGGCCCTTGGCCGTTAAAATAAGGGTCTTTTTGGGTCAGACCGGGTTTTCCGAAAAATACGGCTACACGAGTTGGAGCAAATTTCTTCTTGATGTCTAAGTTTTCGGCTACCTTTTGAAGACCCAAATCTCCGTCAAATAATTCTGGATTTTTTGTAGCTCCCAACATTCTTAAGGCTTCATCGTAATAAGGCTTCAATTCACTTTCCCAATCGTTTAAGTCCTTCCAGCTTCCAGAATTGAAAAAAGCAGATTTAGGAGTTGGTAAGGTGTTGGCGTAAACCAAGGAGCCTCCTCCAACGCCAGTACCAGAAATTATGGCGATATGTTTGAAAATGGAAAGTTTCATAATACCAAAAAACCTTAAAAAGGGTATCCATAGCCACTTTTTAAAGTTCCAGTTGGTTTTGGGGAAATCTTTGGCTTCGTACCATTTGCCTTTCTCAATGACTAAAACCTTATATCCCTTTTCAGATAATCGCAAAGCACTAACCGAACCTCCGAAACCACTACCTATGATAATATAATCGTATTCCATATTTTTTTCAGTGAAGGATTTATACTGATCTAAACCTATAATGTCGCAACAAATAGTTTTTCCGATACGAATTCGGCACAGGCTTTTTTAGCCTGCTTTTTATCAAAAATAATTACCGTAACTACCGCTCTGCTCATTATCTTTAACTTCAATAAACCAAAATATAATTCAATTTATTCATACTCCATCATAAATTTAATTTTGCATTTCTTAATTTTTATCTGTGTTTAAAATTTTTATCCGTGCTTTCTAGTAAGTACGAAGAATAAAATATATAGCCAGTTGAAAGTACCATTTAAAAAGCTAATAAAACTGATTTATTCCTTATTCTGTTCCTAGATTCTCTTGGCTATAAAATTTTAAAGGAATAACAAATAGTAACATTAGCGTTAACTTAATTTTATTCATTTTGATTTTGAGTCGATTCAATGGGTTTAAAATTCACTGTTTTAATACAATATACTTATTTAAGTTAGAGTGGAGTATGTCGTTTAACTCTTTTTCCTTCCCTTCACGGGTTTCAGTAAATAACAACCCAAAGGCAGGGTATTTATTAAAGTCGAATGTTCTGATGACTAAAATGTGTTCCAAATCTTGCTTGAGCTTATCAAAGTCAAAATGAGAAATTTCTAAAGGTTGAAATCCCGAAGCTTTGTTTAATAAAACAAGGCTATAAATTTCTCCCTTATCATTTTTAAAAACCTGCTCCCAATTTGGTTTTTTATTTTGAATGAAATAGTGGCAGGAATTAAATTTAAACGCATACCACGAAAGATCTCCAGTTGTACACCAGCCTCCAAAGCGTAGGGGGTTTATTTCTATGGGTTTTATGACGCCTTGCTCATTAATTCTGACCTCTAGATGTAGAGGGAAGTTTTTTAAATTGGCCTTTTTACCTATGGGTTTTAAAAAGGCTTCAGAAGGTCTTTCTGTAAATTCTCATATCCTTTGTCAAACACATAAATAGTGTTTTGATCACATTTCAGCTTGTCTTTAATTAGTTGGATCTGGATAGGGAGTTGAATAATTTTAAATATTTGAAAACCAGGCATAGTACTTATAATTTTATAAGCCGCTTCATTTTCAGAAATTCACTTTAAAAAATCATCAGTAATCAAGGAACTCGTTTTTAGAGTAGAAACAATTTTAAAATAACCGTTTTGAGTATAACATCTGTAATGTAGGGGAGGTCTATTATTATTTATCGATTCTGGTCTGTTTTTATGAAAGTCTTTTCAAGACCTAAATTTAGTAAATAGAATCAGTAGTCTTCGAGGTTTTTAAAAAACTTGAATTAGCAATTAATTTTAAAGAAAGTGTTTGCCTAGTTAGTGTACTGCATCTTCCATTTATTAGAGGGTTTAAGTTCCCTCACCCTAAGGAAAAAACAAAGTTTTATTTTAATAACACAACCCTACCAATCCTTTTTGCGTAAGTAATATTGAGACCTTAATTAATAATAAACAAAAATCTCAAAAATCATGAAAAAAACAAAAATTTTAATGGCAGCATCACTATTAGGTATTGCAACATTCGTTGCCATTGCAGCAGATCATATTGATGCACCTGCTGTAGCGGGTGGTACAAGTGATATTACAGATTTTTTTGCCTTTAGAGGGGAAAACACATCAAACATAGCATTTGTTGCCAGTGTACAAGGCTTATTATCGCCAGGAAACACTGCAGGAGCTTCGTTTGACGAAAATGTAATGCTTGAAATTAACATTGACACAGACGGCGACACTGTAGAAGATCTGGTTATCCAAGCCATTCCTAGAGATGGTCGGATGTATTTCTTTGGACCTAGTGCTCCAAGTCAAACAGGATTGAACACTAATTTTTTATCAACATCCACAACTAGTTCTGGTGTAGTTGATATTACCAATTACGGAGAATCCGCAATTGTTGAAGAATTAGGTGGAATGAAATTTTTTGCAGGTCCAAGAGATGATCCTTTCTTTTTTGATTTTAACCAATACACGGCTATCATCAATGGAGAAGCGGGTGGATTTAACAGCCCTGGAGATGACACCTTCGCAGGTTCAAACGTTTTATCTGTTGTTGTTGAAGTGCCAAAGTCTATGATTGGCGGATCTGGTTCTATCAATACTTGGGTAGAATCTAAAAGAAAACAATAACCTACACTAATTAAATTTTTATAGCCAAAGCGTTTCAAGGGCAATCAATTAATAATAAAAACAATTCACATGAAATTTAATAAAATAAAATTATTTGCTATTGCGATTTTAGCTTCCATGACCGCTATCAATTGCAGTAACGACGACGATGAAATAATTACGGATATGTCTTCAGAACTAGATTTTTCTGGAACTTATATTCAGGAAGACCAAATGGCAAGACCAGCAATTAATACCGTATTTGTAAATTCCGGTATGAAAGATGCTTTTAATACAACAGTGCCCTCACAAATGGGAGCGATGTATCAAGAGGCCTTTCAAACTAAATTAGAAACGTTAAGCCCTGCATATGATCCAGAAAGTCCTAGTGATGCCAATGCCTTAGGACTTACAGCTTCTCAATTTACGGGAGTTTTAGCTACAGATGTGCTTACGGTTTCTTTAGATAATCCAACAACCTTTTTCGATGGTACAAATGTATTAACAGGCAGAGCATTAGCCGATGACGTTATCGATGTAGAATTGATACTCATATTTGGTGGTGAAATGGGATTATCCGATCCGGAATTCCCAGGATTGGTAAGTGATAACGTAAGTTCTAATGATAAAGAATTTTTACCTTCTTTCCCTTACTTAGCTTCACCTTGGTAAGATGATAAGAAGAGTCTGGAATGGGGTCGCAAGGTCTCATTTCAGATTATTATTTAATGCCAAAAAAGCGAAAGAATAAGTCACTTCAAAAAATAAACTATCATGCTTATTAAAAAAATACTCTCGGTTATTATTGTTATTCTATCACTAGTAGGTTGTACCTCTAATCAAGTTACAAATGAAGCTGATTACAGCCCATACCTTTCTACCAAGATAAACTCTTCAAAACTCCTAGAGGATGTAAATTTCTGGACCGATAGAATAGATAAAAGTTCGAGCGCTTATACTTATTTGGTAAAACGTGCAAATGCACATACCAAAGTGTTCAGCACTACAGGACATATTGACCACTTAATCAAAGCTGAACAGGACCTCATTGAGGCCAATAAAATTGTAAAGGATAGCGATGCAGGACTTTTGAAAAATCTTGCCACAAATTACATTTCACAACATAGATTTAGAGAAGCTTTAGAATTACTTCTAAAAGCCAAGACCAATGGCGAAAACCTTAATGGGACAAAGAAAATGCTATTCGATGTGCACTTAGAATTAGGGAACTACATCTATGCAGAATCTTACCTAAAAGACCTAAAAAACACTTCAGATTTCGATTATTTCATTCGATCTGCAAAATGGGAAGACCATAACGGAAACTTAGAAAGTGCCATCCTACAGATGGAAAAAGCAACTGCAATTGCAGAATCTTCAAACCTAAAAGGTATAAAGCAATGGGCTTATACCAACCTAGCAGACTTCTATGGTCATGCAGGTAAAATTGATAAATCCTACACCTATTTTTTGAAGGCGCTAGCCTTAGATCCAAACGATGCATATGCTAAGAAAGGTATTGCTTGGATCATATATTCTCACGAAAAAAAACCAAAGGAAGCCTTGAGTATACTCAACCATGTAACGTCCTATTACAACTCACCAGATTATGACCTTTTGAAAGCTGAAATTGCTGAATATACAAACGATGGAGATTTAAAATCAAAAGCATTAGAGTCGTATGTAAATACAGTGAAAAATGCGCAGTATGGCGAAATGTATAATAAATATAATGTCGCACTATATTCTGAAGATTTAAATCAACCAGAATTAGCACTAGAAATCGCCAAGCGCGAAATAGAAAATAGACCAACACCTCAGTCTTACGATCTATTAGCTTGGAGTTACTTTAAAACTGGTGATATAGAAAAAGCAAATGACATTATAGAAGCTCATGTGGAAGGACAGGCCTCTGAGCCAGAAGTATTATACCATATTGCTGAAATTTACAAAGCTGCTGGTAAAACCGATAAGGTTGCACCTATAAAAGAAGAATTAATAGCTAGTTTATATGAGTTGGGTCCAACCATGGTTGCTAAAATTAACCAACTATAGGTATGAACATGCGGATTTTAGTAGCTTTTATAGTGGGCTGTTTTTCATTTATGACTCATGCCCAAGAGCTAAAGGGGAGTGTTGTAAATGAGCTTAACCAGCCGTTAGAAGACGTTTATGTGTATAATATCAATTCAGAAAGTCATACCCATACCTCAGAGAATGGAGTGTTTATAAGTACGAACACCAAAGTAGCAGATTCTATTAGAGTTCGTTTATTGGGTTATAAAACCAGAACGATTCAAGTTGAAAATACCACAGATTTAAAAATCATATTAGAAGAAAAAACCTTTCAATTGGATGAGATGGTGATTACGGAAGAATTAAACCCCGTGAGTACCATTTCGAGATTAGACTTGAAGCTGACTCCCGTAAATTCATCTCAAGAAGTCTTACGAAAAGTACCAGGTCTGTTTATTGGTCAGCATGCTGGTGGTGGAAAAGCAGAACAGATTTTTCTTCGTGGTTTTGATGTCGACCATGGGACAGATGTTTCCATTTCAGTAGATGGTATGCCAGTAAATATGGTATCTCATGCTCATGGACAAGGGTATAGCGATTTGCACTTTGTTATTCCAGAAACCATCAATAAAATTGATTTTGGCAAAGGAGGGTACTATGCTCAGGAAGGTGATTTTAATACAGCGGGTTACGTCAACTTTAAAACCAAAGACTATTTAAAAGAAAGTAGCATTTCAGCCTCGGCAGGTCAGTTCAATACTCTTAGAACGGTTGGTTTATTTGACCTTATAGAAAACACTAAAAACCAGAATGCTTATGTAGCTTTAGAATATATAGCGACAGATGGTCCTTTTGAATCTCCACAGAATTTCAATCGCTTAAATTTATTTGGAAAGTACGTCATATACTCTCCCGAAAATGATAAGCTAACCTTAACAGCATCACATTTTACAAGTCGCTGGGACGCGTCGGGGCAAATCCCACAGCGTGAAGTCAATAACGGCAACATTACACGTTTTGGCGCGATAGACGACACTGAAGGAGGTGAAACCGAACGTACTAACTTTAATGTGATGTTCGCTCTAACTTCGTATTAAGCGTTTCGGCTTGTTCTAAAAATTGAGGTTGAGTACCACGAGTGGTGGGTAATTTTGTTTCGTAATTAAGAGATTTTGCGGGAGATACTACAATTTTCATAAAAAAATAATTTATTTTAAATTTACTAACATTAATAGGTTTTAAGAATTTTTGCCATCGATTTTCAATAAGAATTCATCAATTTTATTGATTCTTGAATTCAACACATAAATGCAACTTTTAGATTTGAATTTTAACTTTTAAATCCTTTTTATCCTTTTTTTAGTATTTATATTTAAGAAACTAAAAACAATATTATTATGAAATTAAAAAAACTACTTATTTTAGGTCTTTCGGTGTTATGCAGTACAACACTTTTAGCACAAAAGAACCTAGGTAAACAAGCAACTTTAAATGAAGACGGTACTATTAGTGTTTCCGAAGTTGAAATACCACAAACCAGAAATGCCAACCAAGGAGGTGATGCACTTTTTACTTTTGATAGACCTGCAAATCCATCTATTAAAAACTCTAGAGGAGTAACATTAGCAGATTTAAATGATGACGGTGTTGAAGAAATCATCTTTGGGGTAAACACAACCCTTTTTGCTTTAAACGGAGATGGCTCTATATTTTTTGAAAAAACAGTAGAAGGCCCTATATTATTACCACCATCTATTGCAGATCTTGATGACGATGGCTCACCAGAAATTATTATAAACACGGGCTATCCAACAACAGTGGGTAGAGTTTATGTAAAAGATAATAATGGAGATGATCTCGCGGGATGGCCTATTACTTTTAATGACAAATGGATGATAAATGCACCGGCCATTGCAGATGTAGATGGAGATGGTACGTTAGATATTGTTACTGGAGAGCGTTTTGCTAGTGCGCAGGGTTTTGTACACGCACTAAATATAGATGGTACAGAAATTAATGAAAACTGGCCCGTAGAAATTCCTGCAACTCCAGCTTTTACTCCTTCTATAGGTGATATAAATAATGATGGTAGTAATGAAGTTGTTATTGCAGCATCTTCTGCGGGCATGTATGTTTTTAATAGTCAAGGCGAAATTCTTGATGGTTTTCCTTTAGTGCAAGCTGGGGTTAATTATTCTTATCAATCGCCTATGCTTGTAGATTTAGACAGTGATGAAACGCTTGAAATTATTGGGTCTAATCACGGTGATAATGCTGCATTTTATGTTTTAAATCACGATGCGACTTATGCGCCAGGTTGGCCTATAGCTTTAGGTGGTTGGACGTATGCTCCTTCTACAGTTGCAGATCTTGATGATGATGGGACATATGAAATATTCATGGGAGATAGAAATACAAGTGGTGATGGTACAGATTTACCAACCATTTATGGGCTTGCGCCAGATGGAACAAACATTACAAACTTCCCTATTCAAAAATATGGTGGTAACGAAGGTGTAATCACTATAGGAGATATAAACGATGATGGAGTTTTGGATATTATTATTTCTAGCACATTAACCGACGCTGCTGGTTTTGGGTACATTCATGCATACTCTTCAGACGGTAGTGGTGAGATAGATGGTTTTCCACTAAGACCAGAAGGTTTTACGTTTTTAAATGGTGCCGTTTTAGGTGATGTAGACGGTGATGGTTTGATGGATCTTACTGCAAATTCCCACTCCATTCTTTTTGGTGCAGGTGTTGACACATTCTATTTAAACACCTACAACTTAAATGTACCTTATGACGAGAGTAAAATTTTAAGCAATGGTTATAAAGGAAGTAATACACGTGACGGTCTTATTGCAGAAGAAGTACTAAACGTTAACCAGTTTACAAACAACCAAACATTAGTTATCTATCCTAACCCAACTAAAGGAATATTAAATATAAAATTACCTGTTAGTATTGAGAACGCTCAAGTAAATATCTACTCCATAGATGGTCGAGTAATTTTAAACGAAACGATTAATGTGGCGACAGACCAAACGTTATCGTATGATTTTAAACAACTAACCAATGGTATTTATTTTGTTTCAATTAAAGACGGCAAAACAAACTATTTAGGAAAATGGATTAAAGAATAAAATTTTAAAATTATGATCCAAAAATTTATTTTAGCTATAGTATTATTAATTTTAACTAAAATTGAAGCTCAAACTCAGTATGAATTAAGTCATAAGTTCACTTATTTACTTACATATCAACCAGATTCTACGGTTACATATAATAAACAAAGCGGAGAAATGTTTTTATTAACAAGTGAAAATTCTTCAGTATTTCAAAGCAAAAATGGTTATTTAAAAGATTCATTATTGCTCGCTATTGAAAATGATCCGAATGAAGAAATAAGTATGGCTGATATCTCAAGATTTCCTAAAACACAATTTCATTCTAAAATATTAAAGAAAAATTCAAAAGACAGTATAATAGTGTATGATAAAATTGTAACAGATAATTTTAAATATCTTGAATATAAAGGAAATATTAAATGGAAAATAAGTTCTGATACTCAAACTATAAATGGTTTAAAATGCCAAAAAGCAACTACCTCTTATGGAGGTAGAGATTATGAAGCTTGGTTTTCCGATGAAATACCTATTTCTGATGGACCATATAAATTTAGCGGGCTTCCTGGTCTTATAATTAAAATTTCAGATTCAAAAAAGCATTATGTTTTTGAATTAATATCTAAGTCAAAAATTGATCTAACATATACAAATCTAGAGCCTAAAAAAAATCTATTTTTTACAACTAAATCAGTTTTTTTTGATAGACGTGAAGATTTTAAAGAAAATATTATTGAAAGAATTGCTCAATCAGGCTTTATCATTGATGATAAATATAAAGCTGATGTAAGACGGAAATTAAAAAAAAGAAACAACCCCATCGAATTAGAATAAAACTATTTTATGAAATATTCATTTCTTTTCCTCTTTATTATTTTAATCTTTCCATGTTTTCAAGCACAAGAGTTAACCGATAATTTTAAATATAAAGCGATTTATAAGCTTACTTGGCAAATCGATTCTACAGATGCAGAATCAGTCCAAAGCGAAACCATGCTGCTTTTTACTGGGGGCGCAAGTTCCAGATTTTCCAGTGAAGGTCAGCATATTGGAGACTCGATTCAAAGTGCATATCAAGAGCGGGAGAAAACTCCACAGAGTTTTCGTGAGATGAGATCTAAAATGCCCAAAACGGAGTTTAACTATTATATAGGCAAAAATGTAGATTCCCGTAAAATCAGTTATAGGGAGAAAATAATAAAAGATTATTACGAATATATTGAGGACCTTTCGAACCTTGAGTGGGACATTTTAACTGAAACAAAAAAAATAGCAGGTTTTAAAGTCCAAAAAGCAAAAACAAATTATGCAGGTCGTCATTACACAGCCTGGTTTACTTCAGAAATTCCAATACCTGATCGCCCATACAAATTTAATGGTTTGCCTGAGCTGATTGTAAAAATAGCTGATGAAAAGGAATTTTATGTGTTTGAATTAACGGGTTTTAAAAGTTTAAAAAATCCTATTTTCAACATTGAAAATAAGGAAGAATATTTAAAAACTGACAAATCCATTTTTCTAGAAATTAAAGAGGAGTACAATGCCAACCCTATCGGTGCCATGGAGCAAATTGGAAAAAGAGCGAAGGGCTAAATTAAAAAAGAAAAACAACCCCATAGAACTAGAATAATTTGAGGCCATTTTTTTAGATAGTCATTAGGATTAAGAGAGCAACTATTATGAAATAACAACATTATAAACAAAAGTTAAAATTTAAAAGTTTAACATTTTACTCAGGGTAGTTATATTTTTTTTTTTAAAATTATAATTCAATTCAGTTTTTATTTCCAATTTAGAGGATTGAATCACATAGAGTTGCAACTCTAGCAGTACTGTTTTTCTTTGCCAGCTCATAAAATAAATTGGATTTATGAACTTTCAAATTGATTTAAAACAAATGTTTAATCGAACTCAAGGTTTGAGTTCTAAAATTTAAAATTATGAAACTATGAAAAAAGTTATTATTTTTATGATTATCTATTCTTGCACTTTTCAACTTACAGGGCAGAATAATAATGAAACATTTACTGCTAATTATAGAGTTACTTATAGGTTGGAATACTATTCCGATTCTACTAATATAGAT
>NZ_PJBS01000329.1 GCF_002836055.1 Psychroflexus sp. MES1-P1E | reverse complement strand
ATTACTTTTTCTCCAGATTCGTCTAATACAAAAGCGCCGTGAACAATGTCTCTGTTTTTTTGCAATAATTGCTGAAGAACAGCCTTATTTGGATTTGAAATTTTAAAAATATACTGCTCTATAATTAAAATGGGACTTGCAATTCCTAATATTAAATTATTGATACCCTTGTCATGATCTTGAATTATGATTACGCCTTCGTCCTCGTCTTCGTGCGTGATGTTATAGTTTAATTCAATAAGGTAATTTTTAATAGTTTTAAATGGTTCTCTCATGTATTTTGTTTTTTATTCTGAAATATTTCAAGTGATTAGAGGGTGCTTTTTTCTTTATGCTTTGTCGATACTTCAAATATACTTAATATTAACTATATTGCAAATAAAATTAGCAAATTATGTCCTTTTTTGGAAAAAACATTAAAAAAATAAGAGCAATTAAAGGACTTAGTCAGCAGAATTTTGCAGAGCTATTTTCGCTCAAAAGAGCAACATTAGGCGCCTATGAAGAGGGTAGGAGTGAGCCGAAGATTGACACCATTATAAAGGTTGCTAATTATTTTAGCATATCTATTGATGATTTCTTAACAAAGGAAGTTACTGTAAACCAATTATTGCGTTTTAATGGGGGAATAACAACGGATATAAATCAAATAGTGAAGGCCTCTTTGAAAGAGATTCCTTTTGTGAATTCATTGAATAGCAAGTTATTTGTAGAAAATTTTAAGACATCTCAGAGTTACAGTGCATTGCCAACAATTAGAGTCCCTGTGGAAGGGAATTTAGATTTTTTAGCCTTTATGGTAACGGATTTATTTATGGTATCTGATGAGGAAGCCTTGTTTCCTAATGATGTGGTTATAGGAGAAAGTAGAGATTCCAATGCTCTTATTCAGGGTGATGTTGTAGTTGTTTTAGTCAATCATGAATTATTGATTAGGAGGTACACTATTTCGGATAAAGGGTATAAATTATTAACAGACCATACTCATATTTCATCAATTGATATTTCCTTCGATGCTGCTATTTATTTTTGGAAAGTATCTTTTGTGTTTTTAAAACGCTATCCGAAATTTACATCAAAACTAGCCGTTAAAATAAATGAACTAGACACAAAGTTAACACAGCTCCTGTCAAAATAGTTTGTGCAGGATTTTTTAGGAGCATTATTTTCGTTTGAAATTCGTGTTAGCATGTTGAGATCAATTCACACTCGAAAGATTACTGTAAAATTATTAGTATCCTAAAGTCGAGATTTTAAAAAGTCCTCAGAATCATGTATTTTTGAGTTTTACCAAAGCTTTTCAAATAGGACACTCTTCAGGTGAAACTAAAATAACAATAAACCAGTCATTCAAAAATTTTAGATTTAGTACCCCGTTGGTTATTTAGAAGTTGCACCAATACCTTCAAAACAGATAAAGGTTTACATAAGTATAGAACTTACGACCAGTTTGTTGCTTTAACTTTCGGACAGCTTAATAAGTGCCATAGCCTCAATGATATATCGGCAGGTGACTCTAATTTTGAAGATAGGAGTGATTTTGGGTTCAGTAATCCGCTTTGAAACTTTGCCAAATTTCTAGTGTTTGGTGTTCAGTTTTAATCAGATTAAATTTTATGGCTTTTTGGGTTTAAAGGCAAATAACACTTTTTTATATATTGGACTTTTCCTGATATTTTAAAAGGAAATGCATCTATAAAAAACGATATCCCAGCACAAATGAAGTTGAAGAATAATTTGAGGATTTTAGAATTTTAAAGAGAAGGATGTCTTTGGCCAAAAGAGTTCTCTCAGTCCCATTTTTAGAAGCCTTAAAATTAATTTGATCTGGGTTACCTCTCCAGTTATAGTCTTTAATCAAACCTTGAATGGTGTCTTGATGGGGTGTGATATAATAGCCAGCTTTAAATGTAGTTTGCGTCTAAGACTTTAGGCCACATAAAAATACTAAGGATGTAATGAGAATGTATTTCATAAAAAAAGTGTAGTCTAAAAAATTAATATGTCAAATCTGGTATGAAAATGAATTATTGAAAATACTCTTTTTTTAAGGTTTCTAACATAAATCGTTCTTTCCCCCAAGCGTCCAAGCTTTTTAAAATAGAGTCTAGTGATTGTCCTTCTGGAGTTAGGGTATAGTCCACCCTTGGGGGGACTTCTGGATAGACCGTTCTGTGGATAAGCCCATCTTTTTCCAATTCGCGAACCGTCTGGGTAAACATCTTAATGGAAATTTCAGGAATTTTTTTTTGCAGAATCCCAGACCGAAGCGGTCCGTCTAAAAGGTGAAATAGTACTAGTGGTTTCCATTTTGTACCTATGATCTGCATTGTGAGGTGTAAAGAACAAAAAATTTTAGACATTCTTAAATTTTAATGTATTGATTATCAGCAATTAACTCGTTTTATACCCTATATAACATTTAGGTAACATATTGTTTAAGAGGCGAATATATCCTTAATTTGCATTTTAAAAAAGAAAAAGCATGAAAACAAAAGAAAATTATCCAAAGTCCTTTTCCCATATTGGTCTTACAGTGCCCAATATCCAAGAGGCTGTAAAGTTTTACTCAGATGTTATGGGATGGTATACTATTATGAAGCCCTCTTTGGTCAAAAAAGAAAGCGATACAGCTATAGGTCAGATGTGTATTGATGTGTTTGGAGAAGAATGGGAGACCTTCGAAATCGCCCATATGTCAACCTCCGATGGGACTGGTATTGAGTTGTTTTGCTTTCCTCACGGAGATAAAGCCGCTCCTGAATTTAAGCCTTTCAACACTGGCCTTTTTCATTTTTGCATACAAGATCCAAATATTGAAGATCTTATTGATAGCATTGTAGCCCATGGTGGAAAACAACGTATGCCGATAAGAGAATATTATCCAAAGGATAAACCCTTTAAAATGTGCTATGTCGAAGATCCGTTTGGGATCGTCTTCGAAATTTATACCCATAGTTATGAACTGACCTATTCCTCTGGAGCTTATTCAGAATAAGTCAACCTGAGACTATTGTAATTAAATGGATTGTGAACTTTATCTAGGAAACAGATTTAAATAATTTGATTTGTTCCCCTATGTTAGGATCTGGGATTAACCGATACTTTCTCATTCATTTTAAAACTCTGGGTTTTATTAGGAAATCAATAAGAATTATTTTGCACTTATTTTATAAGTCTACAGCGTCAAAGAAGTTTAAAATGTTAAAGCTTAACCGATTTGCCTAAGGGGATTTACACTGTAAAAATGACAGATATTAGCGGTGCTTATTGGGAGCATAAGATTAAGAGCTAAGTTTCTCCAAAAGTGAATACAATTGATAAAAAGCGGCTTTGGTAGTGATCTAGAGCCGCTTTTTAAGGTTTAATGCTATTTAGAAGCGGGTTTTGAAACTTATATATTTTTAGTCAGGCTCCACTATGAGTAACGTACTAAAGGCATGAAAAATAAAATTGATCAGTGGTTTAAAAAGCAATCCATTTTATGGCATTCAATTCGTGATTTCTTAAACACACAAAAAAAACCTACAATTTATAGATTGTAGGTTTTTATAACTTAATGGATTTAGGAGTTATTTGATGAGCAATTTTTTAATAGATTGTCCATTCTTAGAGGAAACCCTCACGAAATAAACTCCTGATGACAAGTTTGAGACGCCTACTAAAGTTTGCCTATCTGAAATGTTAATGCGTTTTTGCAGTATCAATTTTCCTGTCATATCCAAAATTTCTAAACGTTCCACCGTAACATCTTGATTCCAAGTTATTGTAAAAGAGGTATCTGCAGGATTTGGATACAAGCTTAAAGAGTTCTCTAAGAAACGATCATCAGTTGAGAGGATACATTCCTCGTTAGGATCTGTAACTGTTACAGGAATAATACATGTATTGCTATTTCCAAAAGTGTCAGTTATCGTTATTTCAACAGGTATAGTTGAAGAATCTACTATCAGGCTTACGTCGTCTAACATTGCTTTTGAAGATCCTGAAAGATTCTCTGGTATTGTTGCTGTGAATTTTAAAACAACCTCTTCTCCATCAAGGAGTGAAAGAACGCTGCTTATATCAAAAGATAAAGAACTATTGATGCTAGTAGTTTCACCGGCAGTAATAGATTCTGTGTAGATGGTTTCAATTAAGTTACCATTTGTATCAAAAATGCCAACTTCAAAACTTCTGTCGATATCAGCAGTATTAAGATTGAACTCGGCGACCCAGTCAAAACTCAAGATTGCATTACCTCTTGAAGTGGCAATAAAGGATTGTTCTAGGATGTATTTTGTACCAGCTTGCCCATCAAATGAAGTAAAGCTTGCGCTAGCTCCTTCTGTTGGAACTATATTATCGACACAACAACATATCGTTGAAGAATCCTCTAGAGGTTTCCAAGATTGCTCACAGCTGCCGGGGCTATCATCATCTAGACCGTCTTCTACTGTGGACGTCCAACCGGTCAAGCCATTTTCAAAACTACCATTTATCAAAATTTCTTCTACGCTGTTATTGCCCAAATCGTCACAATTAAAATTCGATTGTGAAATTGAGACACTATAGCCGTTGTCACAAGAATCTTGTGGCAAGCTTTCAAAAACGTCACCTTCTGTAATTGTGGCAGTCTGATTCTCATCGAGAACCAACTCTATACTGCTTATACATTCGAACTGTAAGGGTGCTGTATCCTCCACAGTTACTGTTGATGTACAGGTTTGTGAATTTCCTGCGTTATCGGTTGCAGTAACCGTAATCATGTTTTCCCCTACATCATCACAGCCAAAGGTATTTGGCGATATTGAAAACGTTAGGGGTTCGCCAACGCAATTATCAAGAGGAATTGAATCAGCACCAAAAACATCTTCAGCGGTTATAGTGACTAATCCATCAATATTGAGTGGTACAATAATTTCTTGGCAGTCTAAGACAGGTATTGCCGACTGGATCTCTACATCTATTGTCGCCGATCCTTGAGCACTACAAGAATTATCTCCGTTATAGGTAATAGTTGTTGTTCCTTCTCCAGCGACACTTGGATTAAAGGTAAAAGTTTCTCCATTACCATCATTTGTAACACCATTACCACTGTAAAAACCTCCCACGGGAAGACCACCACTCAGTCCTGTTATTGGGTTTTGGTCTATACAGAATTCTTCGTCTACATCAGAAAAAGTAACATCTAAATCAGAAGTTACTGTGACGGTTGCCATACAGGATGCCAAATTACCAGCAGTGTCCGTAGCAGTTGCCGTAACAATGTTCTCACCAAGGTTATTACAGTCGAATGAGTTAATGTCTAAAGTAACTATAGTTTCTAAACCACAATTATCGGAGAAGCTTCCTGTATTTGGAATGAAAGACACAAAATCATTGGATAATGACAGTGATTCACTATTTCGTCCTGGTACAGGTAATGCCATGCTACCATCAGTATTTTCTATACCTTGGGTCATACTGTTGCCTTCGACATTCTCACTATGGATTTCAATACGATTTGAACCTTCAAACAGTTTGATTTGTGAGGTGACTGTTCTTGAAGAGTCACCATAATTTTGAATATTATCAAATTGAACTATTAAAATTCTATTTGGGGCGCTTCCAATTGTTGCATAAGAGATTGAACCTCCATTTTGAGGATTAAGATCGGTCCACCCCAGTGCAATTAAGTTATTAGGTAAATTTGAATTAGGTAGAGTTTGGCCTGAGCAACATCCAGAATTAAAGTTCTCTGAAAAGCTAAGATATCCGTTAGATGAAATTTTAAACGCTGTATAATCAGTGCCGTAAAAATTGAAGTCAAACCCTAGTGACAATCCTGTTGAAACTTGGTCATCTCCTAAGGAAATCTGAGTATCTACATCATCGATATCTTCTGGGGCAAAAGTTCCAGATTGGTCTAAAGTATAGCCATCAGATGCTTCAAAATT
The DNA here is from genome assembly GCF_002836055.1 of Psychroflexus sp. MES1-P1E. Taxonomy (GTDB): domain Bacteria; phylum Bacteroidota; class Bacteroidia; order Flavobacteriales; family Flavobacteriaceae; genus Psychroflexus. The sequence continues at coordinate 9,960 of NZ_PJBS01000329.1, read as the reverse complement.
GGTCACAATATCTTGAGGTATGATTGTCGCTGTTCCATCCTCATCTAAAACCACCGAAATATTCTGGCATTCAATGATAGGGTTTTCATCTTTCACCTCAATAGTATCTGTAGCTTGGTTAGCACTACTGCAATCACTATCGGCGGCATAGGTTATAGTGTGGACACCAATACCAGCTTCTAAAGGACTGAAGGTATAATTTTCTCCGTCGCCAGAATCTGTAACTCCAGAGCCGCTATAAACCCCTCCAAGCGGTAAGCCACCGCTTAGATTTTGGTTAACGTCAGTAATACAAAAAATGGTTTCAGGAGTGGTTAGCATTGTTGAAGGTGAATCAAAAGCTTCTGTACCATCTGTTCTGTTATTTGAGGAACCTTGGTCTGCACTCATCCCCAAGCCTCGTTTTGAAAAAGCATCCCAAATTGTACAAAAGTTTTGTCCTCCATACAAAGCTTGGTCTGCGGCCAAGATTGCATCCCGACCATCAACAAAACCTGGGCTACAAGGTTGGAGTTTTAAAGCCTCGGTAACGATAGCCAAGGCGACGTTGTTTCCACCAGAACCGTTATAAAAATCAGAATCAAATCCATGATCGTCTATTAGACCCCACGTCATTTCCCAAAGCATAGTTGCCCAGATTGAACCTAAGGGATGCGGACCAGAGGTTGGTTTTATATCGTCGTAGGTCTGTGGATTTACAGCCAAATCTGTACTGTAGGGAAACGCTCTGATGCCTGGACCATTCTCGTCATTTCCAAATAGCCAGTTTCCGATTGGACGTGGGTCTGCGCCTGTATCTCCATCTCTTATGGTTAACATAGCACCATACCAGTCGCTCCAACCTTCACCCATTTGCTCATCGTTTAAAAGACAACTAGAATTATTACTTCCACCTGAAAGGCGAATTGATATACCGTGGCCGTATTCATGAATAATCACACTGTTATCAAAATCACCATCTCTACTATTACAAATGTACATCTGCATAACAGGAGATAATCCTTCTGGTGCCCCTGAGAAATTGGCGTTACAAGACCCACCACCATCTTGAGCTTCAGCCAATACGGGATCGTTTCCAACTCCTAGATTGCTGTAGTTGTTAACTTGAAAATTACCACTAGCCTCATCAAATCCATACTGATAGATGATATCGTGGATAATATTATTCCAATAAAAGAGGTTGGTTATTGCTGCAGATTCTGATTGGTCACCAGAACTATAATCAGGATTAAAAGGAAAATCGAAGGATAAAGACGACCCACCATCTGGCTGAAAGCCTTGATTGTTACCATCTTCGTAAGCATTTACGTTATTTCCTCTGGTCACTGTAAAATCTGCTCCAATACTACCATTGGTGTCGTGCCACCCGAATGGTGAAGCCACTGCATTGTTTGAGTTTGATACAAGCTCCCTTGGATCGCTAAATGGATCTTCAACTGGTAGCGGAAATACGTTATATGTGCCTTGACTTACTTCAGAATTTTGAGTTGTTGATTCATTTTTAACGGTTGCAAATGCTTTTTGTTTTTTTGTTTTATTGTGGGTTGAATGATCGTGTTCTTTAAGACAATTAACGGTCCAATTGTTTTTTGATATGATTTTTCCAGTGGAGGCATTAACATAAAAATTATACCAATCGCTACTCTTAGTTTCTTTTATGGATAGCTCCCAAGCCAGCACAAATTTACTTTGCTCCAATTTTACATAGACAAGTTTTACAGGAATATCTGCTTCTGAAATTCCAGCTCCCGAAAACACATGGTCTGAGTTAGGAATCGATGCTTTGGGTAAAGCAATCAATCCACCTGACTGGTAATATCCCATTTGTTGTGCCACGCGCTGAATGGCTAATTTAGCTGATAATTTTGGTGTTTTTGCCCCAATAACTTTATCGGTTATAGACTTTTTAAAACCAAAATTTGCTCTTAGTAAAGTTTCGTCAGGATAAATATGGATGCTACTTTCAGTCCCTATTATGCTAATGCCATCGATTGATTGTCTAAAATAAATATGTTCAATGTTTGAAATACTACTCTTATGCTGTGAGGTAATCACATATTCAGAAATATCCTTTTCAGCTAATTTTTTTGAGGAAACTTTAGAGGAAAGGAATGTTTCAATGTGTTTGTTTTGGGATTGTGCAGATAAGATTTGAGATGAGAAAAACAAAAATGTAAATGCAAGAAGTAAAAGATTTTTCATAGAATAAAAAAAAATTAGTGTCAACAAATATATTTATTTATCTTTTAAAACTTCGATAATTTGGAATTTCTTAAAAAAAACTTATCAAACTCATTATTTTTAATACTTCATTAAGATTTTAGAAATTTTATTTTAAAAGTATCTTTATTGAATTCGATTGTCTTTTTAGGTAAAAAAACTAAAATAAACTTAAAGCATAACAGCTTCACCGATGTGCTTGTGGGAATTTAAACTTTAAAAATGACAGACGTTAGGGGTGCTTATTTGGAGCATGAGGCTAAGAACTAAGCTTATACAAAAGTAAATACAACTTATAAATAATACCGGCTTTTGTAGTGATCTAGAGCAACTTTTTTGTGCTTAATGCTAACTAGAGGCGTGTTACATATCTATTTTTATGGTATTACGTAGTATAGGATATTGGAAATTTTGTTTTTGCCATCTTTTGTAAGTTGAACTGCCGTAACTGACTTCTTTTTCTTATTGTTATAACTTCTTCAAACCTTCCCTTGCGCTATACCTCCCAGAACAAAAACATCTACATGCACAAAACCATCCAGGGTAGTATTTCCGCTTGAAGACATCGATTCCCTTACCTTTAGCATAAAAAAACGAGCCGTTTTCTCGGTTACTCCATAGCGAAGACACATAAAACTTACTGATAAGCTTTTACTATTCGTAGACATTACGACGCAAATGATAAAAGCCTTCTTAATACCAAATTTAACCTTATGAAATAACGTGTTGGCAGTAGCCGATTCCTTGTGCCCACTGACATTACATTGTCGTTCAAAATCAATTTTAATCTGACATGTATTATGATTACACTTAATGCAATGATAAGTATGTTGTTTCTTTAAACCAGATAGATATTCTTTGCCGTCCAAGTCAGTTTTAAACCGATCAAAAAACTTTAGAAGATTTCGACCCTTAAATATGTCCATAATTTGTAATGTTTACGGATATTAAGTATAAGTATTTATCTATTGATCACTAATTTTTTTACAGATTATGTTACCTAACTTGATGTTTTATTTATTTTAAAGATGAAAGGTACCTCTCCTGATTTTTGCTATATCTTTTAAGGTCATCAATCATTGGAAGGTAACTTTTTAGAATTTTTTTAGACCCAATTTACACAAAAAGGTACTGCTATAAGACACCATTACGTATCAAAAATAGTTAAACAGTTGCCAGATTCTAATTGGACCTACTGAGATGAACAAAGCTTTTCTTTCGAAGGTTAATGTTCACTTTTTATAATCACGAGTGCAGTAGTAGTGTTTTTAGTTGAAAATAGTAGCGATACTAGATTTTATAATACACGACTATAGCGGTATTTTAAGAGTAGAAAAAAGTAATTTGATTAATTGGTGTAGTATAATTAATTTCGAAAATTCACAAGCTCCTATGTTCAAAAAAGGCTATTTGGTAGTATAAATCTTGTTAGGTATGTTTGGTTCTGTAAAACAATTGCTGTATTTCTAGTTGGTATTAATGTTTATAATTTTTTAACAAAAAGGCAATAAGAACTCCAGAAATGGCCCCAAAAAGGTGTCCTTCCCAGGAGATGTAACTTTTTACAGAGGGGAATATTCCCCAGATTAATCCACCATACACCACGGCTACACCTACTGATATGGCTATTGGAATGTATTTTTTTTCTAGAATTCCATACACAATTAAAAAAGCGACAAGACCGTATATTAAGCCACTAGCGCCAATGTGATTTGCATCTCGGCCAAAGATCCAAACAAGTAGTCCGCCTGCGAGCGTTACAAATAAAAAGACGGCCAGTGTTTTTGTTGGGTAAATGGTATTTAGTACTATTAATAGCGTAATTAAAGGAATGGTGTTTGATAATAAGTGTCTTATTCCACCATGTAAAAAAGGTGCTGTAAAAACGCCGATTAGGCCACTTGCAGTTCGCGGTACAATGCCAAATTTTGTGATGGGAATAAAAAGGCCAATAAAATAAACAACATAGAGCAATGCTGCGAATTGAAGGATGTATTTGGTTGAAATCATTATTTAAATGTTTTTTCCGCAGGTTGGACAACAGTCTTTATTTTTTGATTTCTTTTCTGCTTGAATTTTTTCAATAAAAGCAGAGCTAATAATTCCTGTGGGAAGTGCTACAAAACCAATTCCTATCAAAGCAATAATACCACTCAATATTTTACCCAAAGCAGTAACAGGATATACATCTCCGTATCCTACTGTAGTTAAGGTTGCAACTGCCCACCAGACAGCATCGCCAATACTTGCAAATTTTTCTGGTTGTGCATCGTGTTCTATATAATACATAAGAGTAGAAGACAAGATCATCAACACAAAAGTTACAAATACGGTAATGGACAGTTCTGCTTTTGTTTCTTTAAAAATATATTGTATTGTTTTCAACGATTTCGAATAGCGACCAAGTTTAAAAATTCGAAGCAACCTAAATAAACGAAGAATCCGAACAACTCTTAAATCGAAAGGAAAAATAAAAGGCAGATAAAATGGAATAATTGCAATTAAATCAATAATTCCTAAGGTAGAAAAGGCAAAATTAATTCGTTCTTTTTTGTCTTCTTTAGTTTTGTCAGAAACCCAAATTCGAATGAGGTATTCTAGCGTAAATATGGCCACAGAAAAAATTTCAAAAGCATAAAAGAAGAAGCCGTAATTGTCATTTAATTCCTTGTATGATTCAAGGATTAAAGTGAGTACATTTAAAACAATAAGGGCATAAATGAATTTTATAAAATACTTGTTATAATTGATAAAATCCCTTACTTTTTTTTTCATTCTATGTATTTTATGCGATGCTTATATTTGTTTGTGCAGCTATTTTAAGAATAAACAAGTCTCGTTTTATTTTATTACAGCTGCTAAGTTCTACATAACTTTTGCCACTTTCAGGAAACGTATGAATCGCTAAATGACTTTCACCTAAAAGCCAAAAACAGGTGTATCCTTGTGCTGTAAAATGGTGCTCATTAAAAAGCACAATTGTAAAGTCAACTTCTTTTAATACGCGTTCAAAAGTATTCCGCAATTCTTCTGGTTCCGTGCAAACGGTCCAAAATTTGCGGCTGTAAATATTTGCTTCTGTATGCTTATACATTGTGCTCATAGTTAATATAAATCCCAATTCCCGTCTAAATAATACTGGTATAGCACGGGGTTGTGAATTTTGTTTATTTCAAGGCTATCGATTGGTTTATAGAATTCTTTTCCAAAGGAGGTCATCAATTGCATTGCTTCTGTATTGATCCATTTTGTTTCGAGGTCTTTGAAGGCGATGTTTTGTAATCTTTCTTTTAGTTGTGGTGCATTTATGTCATTGCTTTTGGTTCCAATAACCCAGCCCCATTCTCCCATAGATAACACTTGATTGTGAAGTTTTACGGTTTTGAAACCTGCAGATTGCATTGTTTTATCAATGCAATTATAGGCTTTAGTTGCAAAATACGGACTTCCTGCTTGCGTAATAAGCAATCCTTTGGGTCTTAGTTTCCGTTTACAAAGAGAATAAAATTCGTGGGAGTAAAGTCTGCCTAACTCAATGCTTCTAGGATCGGGTAAATCTGCAATTATAATATCATAAAAATCACTGGTATTCTGTTCGAGATGAATGTACGCATCTTTATTATAAATTTCTAGTTTGTCGCTGCGCATGCTTCCTTTATTGATGTCAATTAAAACAGGATGGTTACGTCCTAAATCTGTCATTTTTGGATCCAAGTCTACCATGTCTATTTTTTCAACACTGGGGTATTTTAAGATTTCTCTTACGGCACAGCCGTCACCACCGCCAAGAACAAGTATGCGTTGTGGTTTTGGATGCAACTGCATTATTGGATGCACCAGTGGTTCGTGATACATTTTCTCATCAATAGAGCAAAATTGTAAGTTTCCGTTCAAGTAAAGCCAGTGTTCGTCTTTCCATTCGGTCAATACAATTTTCTGATATTCAGTTTGCTCCGAATAGACAACTTTGTCTTTATATTTCTTTTGTTCTCCCCATTGAATAATTGGCTCTGTATAAGAGATACCCGTAATTAAAATGGCAAAAACAACCAATAAAATAGCTTGCAATCGAATGGTACTGCGTTTGTTGATTTTATCTTTAAAGCGATAAAATACAATTAAGGCTACTAAAAAATTAATAATACCTAATACAAAGGGCGTGTAGGCCAAACCCAACATCGGCAATCCAATAAAGGCAAAGAAGATGCCGCCAATAAGGCTGCCGTAATAATCTTTTTCTAAAATGGAAGAAATATTACTTTTCAGGTCTTCGTATTCTCTATTTATTCGGACGACTAAAGGAATTTCTAGTCCTATTAACAATCCAATAAGCATGCTTAAAGAATAAATGACAATTCCGTAGTATTCACTTATAGACGCCAAGGTATACACCAATACAGAAGAAAAGGCAACAATTAAAGAAAGTGAGGTTTCTAAAATTAAAAAATTTTGAATTAAATTTTTTGTAATTAATTTACTCAATCTACTTCCTAATCCCATGCAAAAAAGCATCAAGGAAACAATCATAGTCCATTGAAAAATTGAATTTCCAATAAAATAGGTTGCTAATGTAGATAGGGTATATTCAGCCACAATTCCTGCAAAGCCTGTTGCAAAAATAGCTAATTTTAAAATAAATGAATTCCTTTTTAAATACTCCATGTAATCAATATAGCAGCAGCAACGTACGCAAAAGCCTCGATCAATCCAGCACCAATATTTGGTTTCTCTTGGTTGACAATTTCATCTGTAAGTTTTCTTCCTGGCAATAATATTTTGTCTGCAAAAAGGCGTATTATAGGTAGTAATATACAGCCTAATACAGTCTGTAGGCTTATATCTACGAGTGTAGTGGTCCAGTTTACAAAAGGGTCTAAAATGGCATTCATTGTAATAATACCAATGGCAAGTATTGCGCCTGCAAAGCTAATTCCGGCTGCAACATTGTCATTTTCTATCTCGGTATGAATATCGTAACTCATCCAAGAAGTAAATATTTTAGAAGCGATAATAAGAACGAAATTTCCGATGATCCAATAAATCAAGAAAGTTGTTATCCCACTTAAGAGTGTTTCGGACTCACCGATTAAAGCACCATATAAAATAAGACCATTTGCAATATAGATGGCAGCTTCTATGATACCTGATCCTTCATTCTTATCTGCTATAATTTCTTTCTTTAAATCAAATTTCGTTAGAATTAGCTTATTGCTAATCCATGCTGCTATGAGCAATAAGACAATCCCAAGGATTCCGTATGCGAAAATAAGTAATATATCTGTGGCAAAATCGTAACTTTCTCCCACAATTGTACCTCCAATAACTATGATTAAAGCGGCAAAATATCCAACATAAGAGAGGATGAACGCAAAATTATCTTTATCAACTAATTCCTGTTGAATGTTAATTTTTGGATGTATCAGTTTATAGGCAATTTTTCCAATAATAAAAATAATCAAGCCACTTACGGTATATCCAAGAGAATGAGATAAATCTATAATATTTATATATTTTTCCATATTTTGTAGGTGTTTACTGTATGTTATTTACCAAATCCTCCACTGCGTGAGCGAGAAGAGCCTAAATTACTGTATCTATTACTATTTCTTGAAGTTTGTCTTGAATTGCTATAGCTTCTGCTGCTCCGATACCCTCTAGATTTTAATGCGGAAGAACTTTTTTTGACATTGCTTCTTACATCGTTTTTAAAGGTTTGTGATTTCGAATTCCAGCTAGCATTCGTGTTTTTATAGGTAGAGGTTCCAAAGGTATTAGTTCTTCCGTAGTAGTTGCTTTTTCCGTAGTGGTTTGTTCTGTAGTAGTTGTAATCATTTCTGTAGTATCGATGGCTAGAACCATAGAAAAGAGAACTCATAAAACGATACTGAACATAGTATACCCAAAAAGAAGAACCGTTATTTTGTTGCTGCCAATTGCCGTACTTTGAATTTCCAACGTGACTATTATAGCCTGCAGGCATAGATTTTTTGTCAAGAACACCATTTTTCTTTGACAAAACGGTCATCCCTAAATCTTTTTGATACTCTTCAAAAGTAATTGCTGAAACTTCTTCCCAGTCGGTCAGTTTTACGATAAAATCATCTTCTAAAGAAGCAGTTGTATTTACTTTTTCTTCAAGAATAATTTTATATTTATGTAAATATTTGTTGGTGTCTTTATTAAAATCCATATCCTTTAGAATAACACTGTAATTTTGTGTATTCATGTAGGTGGTAACGATCTTATCTAAGGGAGTTCTTATGTATTTTTTAGGTGCTTCTCTGCAAGAGTTCAGCAGCAGGAGTACACCTAAAATAATGAGTGTTTTGAATGTTTTCATAAATATGAATTTGGTGCTGAATTTAAAGTTTTTAGAACTAATAATTGTCCCCTTTAGGTAAAATGTTAGAAATAGCAAGTGCATCAATAATAATTCCTTTAGTTACTTCGAACTCTTCTTCGCCATACTGCTCGATACAGAGTGTTTTTTCTTCCTCTTCGTCTAGATAATCATAGGAAATTAACTCTTCCCAGTTATCTGCATCTATTTCTTTACAATAGCCTGGTGACTTTTCATCCAAGTAATATTTTACGCCTTCATATTTTATTTTTTTAGGAGGTTTTTGATGCGCATCCATATAGTCACAGGTTACTTCACCAAGTTTTCTTAGTTTTACTTTTTCAGATAAAGTTACCACCAACCCACCATCATCCTCAATGTTTAAAAATTTTTCAGTTGCACCGTTTTTGATGACAAATTCTCTGGTAAAATAATTCTCTCCCCAATCATACTCGAACAATGCCGAAACGGTCCATGTTTCAATTGCATATTCAAAAATATATCCTTTCCCTAAATCTCTAATGGTAATATTGGTGGGGTCGAAGTGTCTTTCCTTTTCCTTTTTTTTAAAAATATCAAATATGCCCATGTGTAGTTTTATGATTTTATTGTGGAAGGATAATCCTTCTAAATTATTTGCAATGATTCTTTAGAAGCAGGAAAGCGCCTCTTTAATAAAAGAAGCGCTTTTTAGTGCTGTAAAGATGCTGAAGTGCACACGAATTACATGCCCATTTGTTTTTTGAGTGCGTCAAGATCGCTTTCTGCACTTGCCGAAGTATTGTCTAAAACGCGGTCAAGCTCATCATCAACACTTTTTGATTCATTGGCAATATCTCCATAAGCGTCAGCTAAAGCTTCCTCTTCACTCACTTTTTCTCTCATTTTTTCTAGCATATTAACAGTACTAGAGCTGTCAATTGCTGCCATTTGCTTGTTCAGGTTCTTAGTAGCGTTAGACACTTTTACACGCGCTTTTAGGGTTTTTAGTTCATTTTCCCATTTACCAACATTGTTCTTTAAACTGTTTACATTGGTTTCCAATTGAGAAACTGATTTAGAGAATTTTTCTATTTCAATACCACACCGTTTTGAGTGCTCTGTATTTTCTTCTTTCTTTACCAAAGCCTCTCTGGCTAAACGATCTCCGTCTTCTGCTGAAATACTTTCTTTTTGAGTTTTTTGTAAGATAAGCATTGCCTTGTTTTGATAGTCTTTTGCCTTGTTGTCAAACTGAGTTTTATCGTTCTGCGAACGGATCAACATTGCTTTTACTTGCGCAAGACCTTCTAAAGCATTTGTCAAGTCATTTTTCATGTCTCTTATGCCTTGTTCTGTCATCTTTATTGGGTCTTCCATTTTATCGATTGCAGAATGCGCTTCAGATTTCCCAACGTTAA
>NZ_PJBS01000328.1 GCF_002836055.1 Psychroflexus sp. MES1-P1E | reverse complement strand
TCAATCAATCAAAAAATAATTCAATTTATTTATACGACATTATAAATTTAATTTGGAATAAGACATTTTACCTATCAAGGAACACTTCTGTATAAATAAATAGCTAGAAGTTGATATGCCAAAATTCATTTTCTAAACGGGTATTAGTGAGGTATAATTTTAAATAACTGGTGATTTAGCTTTAATTTTACTTTTTAAAAGTAAAATTAAATTTTGAAAAAAATATTCCAAGTCCTTCTCAACTTATTACCAAGACCTTTCCTGATTCAGATGAGCTTAATCGTAAAGCCAGTATTGATTTTGGTTTATAAAGGAACTGCCTACAAAGATCCTATAGATGGCAAAACCTTTTTGAAATTTCTACCCTACGGGTATGAAAAACAAAGGCCTAATGTTCTAGGTCCCTCTACCTTATCTTTAGAAAGGCACCGTTTGCTTTGGTTGTATCTACAACGGAAAACAGACTTTTTTACTAGACCACAAAAGCTCCTCCATTTCGCACCTGAACAAGCTTTTTTTAAAAGGTTTAAGGACATGGAAAATTTGGAATACACGACCACAGACCTCAATTCTCCAATTGCAGATATTAAGGCAGATATCTGCGATTTACCATTTGAGACTGATTTTTTCGACACGCTGATTTGCAATCATGTCTTAGAGCATATAAAAGACGATTCTCAAGCCATAAAAGAACTTCTAAGAGTTCTTAAACCTGGCGGGATGGCCATACTCCAAATCCCACAAGATCTTTCGAGAGCAACGACATTTGAGGATGATTCTATAACGGATTCTAAAGACAGATCTCGAATTTTTGGACAGTACGACCATTTAAGAATCTATGGTCGCGATTATTTTGATAAACTAAGGGAGATAGGGTTCAAAGTTAAGGAAGTGGATTTCACTTCTGAATTGACGGAAGAAGAAGTTGATTACTTTAGACTTAGCCAAGGTGAACTACTCCCCATTTGCTTTAAACCCTCTTAGAATTTCTCAACTAAAGATTGAATCTCTGGTGAGATATAAGTCTTTTGATTTCCCTCTGAGTCACTGTAAATTAAAATCGCTTTAAGGGTATTTTGTTTCTCGATAAATCGCAGAGACTTTTCAAATCCCATCGCCATAAATGCAGTCGCATAGGCATCTGCATCAGCGCAAGTGGTCGTAATAACGGAGGCTGAAAAAATATCTGTTTTTTGAGATTGACCCGTATTCGGATTGATAGTATGTACATACTTTTTACCTGACGAGGGATCTAATCTGAACTTCCTATAATTTCCCGACGTGGCTAAAGACTCATCCTTAAGTTGAATGCCATATATCAATTCTCTGGAATTATTTTCTGATGGAAATTCTATTCCCACTTTCCAAGGAGAAGCCTTCTCCAGGTTCTTGCCTTTCACTCTCACTTCTCCACCAATTTCTACTAAATAATGAGTAACACCTTTCGAATTTAGATAGTTTCCGAACACATCCACAGTAAACCCTTTAGCTATGGCGTTAAAATCTAAATAGAGCACAGGAAGGTTTGAAATAACTTTAGCCTCTTCAGATAATTGAATATGGTTAAAGCCCACAAATTGAAATAGAGAATCTATCTGACTCTCTTTGACATCTTCTGAATAGCCCTGAGGCCCAAACCCGTAAGCATTCACAAGCATACCTACACTAGGGTCGAAATATCCATCAGTATCATTATAAATTCGTTGAGAAGCTCTAAAAACTTTTTGGAAATTATCATCAACAACAACTGACTCTCCAGCATTGATTCTAGAAATATCGGACTCAGCCATATAAGTGCTCATGGATAAGTTAATAGACTTTAAAATTGAGTCAATGACGGACTCTTTTAAAATATAATCTTCTGAAAAATATTTAATGGAATACGTAGTCCCTAAAGCACTACCTCTAGAAGAGTGTGAATGCGTAGTGTTTTCTTGACAAGATAGAAAGAGAAAACTCAATGCTAAAAAAAAATACTTCATTTAATTTCTATTAGACCTGTGTAATTTAAAACATAATCTTGTTCGGAGTCTACAGGAAGTTCATAGCTAACAGAATTGGCTACACCAACACCTGCATAAAAAGTTTTTGCCTCATAATTAATGCCATGTTTGCTAACTTTACCCATTAACTCCTCATCATAAAGCACGGGGTTATCTGGATAATTGACTGCTCGCACAACAACAAATATCAACTTCTTTTCTTTGGTTGCAACAAACTGTGGGTTTTTCGATTTTTTACTATTCACAGCTAAAAATTCATATCCTAGTTCTTCAAGATCCTTACCAACAAGATTCATAGCAAGATTGTGTAACTGTTGATCTGTAAGTAGCCCCATAGTTTTTAATATAAAAACCCCAAACAGTTTCCTGTTTGGGGTTATAAAATTTAATACATCTTATCCTCCGAAATCATCAAATCTGATACTTTCATCGGGTATACCGAAATCTTCACCCATTTTTTGAACCGCTTGATTCATCAATGGCGGACCACAGAAATATAATTCCATATCCTCAGGATCTTCATGATGATTTAAATAATTATCGATCACACATTGGTGAATAAATCCGACAAAGCCATCACCTTCTCCATCAATTCCATCTTTCTGTTTCCAATTATCTTCCTCTTGAGGTTCAGATAAAGCTAGGTAAAATTTGAAATTAGGATAATCACGCTCTAAAGCTCTAAAATGTTCTGTGTAAAATAATTCTCTTTTTGAACGACCACCATACCAAAATGTAACTTTACGACCAGTCTTGATGGTTCTAAACAAATGGTATAAGTGAGAACGCATTGGAGCCATACCAGCACCACCACCTACATATAGCATTTCTGAATCACTTTCATTGATGAAAAATTCACCATAAGGCCCAGAAATTGTAACCTCATCCCCTGCTTTGCATCCAAAAATATACGAGGAAGCAACACCAGGATTTACATCCATCCAGTCCCCTTTTGCTCTGTCGAAAGGAGGAGTAGCAATACGTACATTCAGCATGACTTTTCTACCCTCTGCTGGGTAGGACGCCATAGAATAAGCTCTTTCTACAGTCTCTGTATTTTTCATAACAAGAGGCCATAATTTGAAAGAATCCCATTCAGCTTTAAACTTATCTACATCACCAGGATGCTCTTCTGGATGTGCGGAAATATCTAAATCTTCAAACTTCACTTCGCAAGTGGGAATTTCAATTTGAATATATCCACCAGCTTTATAGCCCATATCTTCGGGAAGTTCAACAATAAATTCCTTGATAAAAGAGGCTACGTTATAATTGGAGACAACAGTGGCTTTCCATTTCTTAATACCAAAGACTTCTTCTGGAATTTGGATTCTCATGTCTTGTTTCACTTTCACCTGACAGCCCAATCTCCAACCTTCAGCAATTTCTTTTCTTGTAAAGTGTGGCTCTTCCGTAGGAAGAATTGCACCACCTCCATCTTTCACAATACATTTACATTGAACACAAGTTCCACCGCCTCCACAAGCAGATGGTAGAAATAATTTGTTTTCACTCAACGTATTTAATAAAGTAGATCCTGAACCAACTTCTAAATCTTTCTCTCCATTTATATTGACCTTAACTGGTCCAGACGGAGATAATTTCGCTTTAGCTGCTAGTAAAATAACCACCAGCAACAAAATTAAAGTTAAGAATACTGCAACACTAGATAATATAACTGTCATAATCCTTTTTGTTTATAATTTAATACCCATAAAACTCATAAATCCAATTGCCATCAGCCCTGTAATAATAAATGTAATCCCTAATCCCTTAAGCGGTGCTGGCACATTTGAATAAGCTATTTTCTCTCTAATTGCAGCGATAGCGAGTATAGCTAAAAACCATCCTAGTCCACTTCCAAGCCCATAAACTACAGCACCTTCTATGCCATTAAAATCTTTTTGTTGCATAAACAGAGATCCCCCTAATATAGCACAATTTACAGCAATAAGGGGTAAAAATATACCCAAAGAACCATATAAAGCAGGAGCAAATTTCTCTACAATCATCTCAACAAGCTGAACCATGGAAGCAATTACAGCGATAAACATGATAAAGCTAAGAAAACTCAAATCCACGTCTAAAAATTCGGCACCCAACCAAGATAAAGCACCTGGTTGAAGCAAGTAATTATCAAGAAGATAATTAACAGGAACTGTAATCAACAATACGAATATTACAGCAGCTCCAAGACCTACCGCGGTTTTTACTGTCTTTGAGACTGCGAGATAAGAACACATCCCTAGAAAATAGGCAAAGATCATATTCTCTATAAAAATACTTTTAACAAATAGGTTTACTAAATCCATTACTAATGCTTTTATTTAATTTTCTTCAATTAATTTTCTATTACCTGATCTCTGAACCCAGATAATGATACCTACCACGATAAGTGCCATTGGGGATAATAGAAAAAATCCATTATCTTCATAGCCTAAGCCATATAATCCAGTGGACTCTGCTAAGGTTACACCTTTATGTCCTAGAACTTCATAACCGAGCAATTTACCCGAACCAAAAAGTTCTCTAAAGAAAGCAATAACAATTAAAATAAGTCCATAACCTGCAGCATTTCCAATTCCATCTAAAAACGATTTATAAACACCGTTGCCTAAAGCAAAAGCTTCAAGACGACCCATGATTATACAGTTTGTAATGATAAGACCAATGAAAATTGAAAGTTGTTTACTCACATCGAAAGCATAAGCCTTTAAGATTTGATCTACAAGAATCACCATAGCTGCTACCACAACAAGTTGAACAATAATTCGGATTCGGCTTGGTATAGAGTTTCTAAGTAAAGAAATAATCACATTACTAAAAGCCATTACAAAGACCACTGCTAGGGACATTACAATTGCAGGCTTAAGCTGAACTGTAATCGCTAATGCTGAACAAATTCCTAAAACTTGAACTGTAATAGGGTTGTTATCATTTAAAGGATCCTTTAAAATTTTGCGATTTGCCTTTGACAAAAAATGTTCTTTCTCTTCTGAACTAGATAAAAAGAGAAGCATTTCAACCTTCTTCTTTTCGGCTTCAGTTTTAGAGTTTTGATTTGTTTCTGAGCTCATAACTTATCGTATTGCAACTTTAATATTTTGACGCTTTTTGAGGAAAGGTAGATAATTTTTTAGTCTCTCTTCGATCATTATAGAAACTCCATCACTAGTTATGGTCGCTCCAGAGATTGAATCAACTTGGTTATCATCCTTATTGTTTCCTCCGCTATATCCTTTTTTAACGCTAACCCCAACAAGCTCTCCCTGGCCGTTGAAAACTTTCTCATCGGCAAAGCTTTGCTGAAACCAGTCCGTTGTAATTTCTGCACCCAAACCTGCGGTTTCTCCTTTGTGGTCAAAAACGACACCTTGGACAGTATTAGCATCCTCTTTAAGTGCGATATAACCCCAAATAGCATCCCAAAGTCCGTTACCTCTCAATGGAGCGATATAAAATTCGGAACCCTCGTAATTTGCTACATAGATAGGAAAACTTTGCTCTTCCTCTGGTTTTGACAATTCTTTTGATAATTTGACATCAAAGGCATTGACACCTTCTTTCTCTTCCCCTTTTGAATTTAAAGAGATTTGCTGAGTAATATATTTGTTAAATAATTCTTCTGCATTCTCTCTACTCGTTTCAATACCAATAGTAGAAAGTATATTTTGCATTTTTTCTTTACGAACGTTTTCCTTTTGCAGGGGGCCTAATGTAGTTGCAGTAAAAGAAAGTGTTACCGCAACGACAACCACCATGATTATTGCAAAAATAAAAGTGTAAGAATTGCTATTTTTATCCATTGTTAAGCTGTTTTAACTGTTTTCATTTGTAAACGCTTCTGTCTTTTTTTCACATTACCTTGAATGACGTAATGATCTATCGTTGGGGCAAAAACATTAAGTAATAATATGGATAACATAATGCCCTCAGGATATGCCGGATTAAACACCCTAATCATAATTCCGAAGAGTCCTATCAAAAATCCATAAATCCATTTCCCACGTGTCGTTTGTGCTCCACTCACAGGATCTGTTGCCATAAAAACAATTCCAAATGCAAATCCTCCAACAATTATATGCTGATACCAAGGAAAATTAGTTAGGCCATTACCTTCAATATTTAAGGCATTAAAGATCATCCCCATTACTGCTGCTCCTATAATACCACTCAGTATAATCCTCCAACTCCCAACTTTAGTCAAAATAAGTATTAAAGCACCTACAGCAATACAAAGGGTAGAGGTTTCAGAAATTGATCCTGGTATAATTCCAGTGAACATTTCTGCTGTATTATAAGTTATTTCCTTGTTAGCAGCTAGTGAGCCTAAAATTGTTTCACCAGATATGGAATCAACATTTGATGCTTCACTCACCCATATCTTATTTCCAGACATATACGTAGGGTAGGCAAAAAATGCAAAGGCTCTAGCTGTAAGAGCAGGATTTAAAATATTCATCCCAGTCCCTCCAAAAGCTTCTTTCCCGATCAAAACTGCAAAGATAACCGATAAGGCTACCATCCACAACGGGATATCTACAGGCATAATCATAGGAATAAGCAATCCTGTGACGAGGTAACCTTCATTCACTTCGTGACCTCTCATGATCGCAAACGCAAATTCAAGACCCAACCCTACACCGTAAGATACTACAATCATTGGAACAATTTTATAAGCTCCATGAAGTATAGCCTCAAATATAGCTGGGTTCTCACCTAGTTGAGTGTAGTGCTGATAACCAGCATTCCACATTCCAAACAACAAAGCAGGAATTAAAGCCAAAACTACTGTGATCATAGTTCTCTTTAAATCTACAGCATCCCGAATATGAGCTCCCTTTTGAGTTGTATGGTCTGGAACAAATAAAAAGGTATCCAATGCATTAATAGCTGGGCGATACTTTTGAAGTTTATTACCTGGTTCAAAAGGCTCTTTAATTTGATCGATTTTGTGTCTAATCCAATTCATAATTATTATAAATTTATCCTACTTCCGTTAACATAATATCCAAACCACCACGAATAATCGATTGCGCTTCGATTTTAGAGGTGTTTGTGTAATCTATAAGTGCGAAATCCTCAGGAACTACTTCGTAAATTCCTAAGCTTTCCATTTTTTCTATATCACCTGCCATGCAAGCCTTAATGAGTTGCATTGGAAAAATATCTAAAGGCATGACCTCTTCCATTTCCCCAGTCACCACCAAAGCTCTCTCTTCTCCATTTATGTTGGTATTGACTTCGTATTTTCTCTTAGGAAACAACCAGGATAATGAAGTTTTGGACATTGAATGAATATTGTTGTCTATAAAAGGTATCCATCCAAACATCCTAAATTCATTTCCTTCAGGAATAACGGTAAGTTCATTAGCAAAAAAGTTTAAATAACCATCGGCCTCTACTTTTTCACCAGTCAATACATTACCACTTATAATCCTTGAGTTATCTTCAAAGTCTTTTAAAATCGACTTTACTTCTGCCCCAGCGATAGTTTTGAAGTATTTTCTGTTTTTCGCGGATGTCCCGGTAACAGCGACTGTTCGCTGAGCATTATACTTTCCCGTTTTAAATTGCTCTCCAATTATAGCGACATCTTCAGGGTTTACAGTCCAAACTCTCTCGCCCCTATTCATAGGTTCTGTTTCATGAATAAGAGTTCCTAAGTTCCCTGCTGGATGAGGACCTGAAATATTTAAAATTTCCACATTCTCAATATCCTTTAAAAAAGAAGCAGATTGTTTATCAACACCTAGGTATACTTTCCCACCTGTAAGTTTCGTTAAAGCATTTATACCTGCTTGAAAAAATTCAACTCTGGCTTTTAGAATAAATTCTGCTGACCCAGTTAACGGAGCTGTGTTATATGCAGATATGTAAATTGCTTTTGGGGTGTCATCAGCATTTGCTGGGATATTATAAGGTCTTTGGTTTAAGAAAATTCCTAAACCTGTTGAAAATATACGATCTTTAACCTCTGTAGAATCCGATTTTAAGGGATCCATCACTCCAAAATCTTTGTACACTTGAGTCTCATCTGCTTCGATGATGACATCCAAAATTTTCCGTTTTGCACCTCTACGAACCTCCTTAAGCGTTCCACTTACAGGAGATACCACTCTAGTTTTTGCTGAATATTTTGAGAAAAAAACCTCATCACCAGCTTTTAATTTAGCCCCTTCTTTAAGTACCATTTTAGGAACTAGAGAATAAAAATTAGCTGGCCTTAGAGCTACAGTTTTAGTATTTTCACCTTGTTCAAAAGTTTCAGTAGCTTCACCCTTTAGATTTAGCTTTAAACCCTTTTTAATTTTAACGTCTGTGGGCATCTTAGATTATCGTTTAATTTTGTTGCACAAATTTAATAATTAAACTTGCATTCTTAGGGCAAAGGAATCTTATAGTTATATTATTTATAACCATTCTAAACAAATAAATTTTAGATTTGTAGCTTTACTCTTAAATATTTCAAAATGAAATTAAGTCTTGTTTTTATAGCCATGTTTATAAATTTTCTAAGTCATTCTCAACAGGACTACGAAACCTTGCCCCCAGATTTTATCAAAACCATCGAATTCTTCGGCTCTAGTGAGGAATTCAGCGGGACTCCAATCATTTCTAGAGGAGAAAGTTTGATTTTGAAATTTGATGATTTAAGAGCTGCGGAAAATGATTATTATTATGAGATAGAACATTATAATTTTGACTGGACTCCTTCCATCCTCTCAAAGAATGAGGTTTTAGAGGGTTTTGATAACATTAGACTTTTTAATTTCAGAAACTCATTTACGACCCTACAACCTTACACACATTATGAATTAAGATTACCTAACACCAATACAAGGCAGCTTAAAGTCAGTGGAAACTACATGTTAAAAATATTTAACGCCGATAGGCAGATCATTTTTTCTAGGAAATTTATTGTCTATGAAAATTTAGTTAATGTAGACCTTACAATAAGACGGTCTCGAGAACTTGACTACATCGATAAAAAGCAGGTGGTAAATTTTGAAATAGGCAGAGATAATTTCATTTTCAGAAATCCTGAACAAACCGTCAAAACCGTTGTGATTCAAAATAACGATTTCAATACAGCCATTTACGATCTGAAACCCCAATTTGTTCAAGGGAATACTTTAGTTTATAGATATAATGACGAGTCTGCCTTTTGGGGGGGCAACGAATACTTAAATTTTGATAATAAAGATATTAGGCAAGGAACATTAAGAATTGAACGCATAGAATTGCTAGACATCTACAACTCTTATCTCTACCGTAACTTCGTAAGAGACGGAAGAGAATACACCTTTAACCCAGATATTAATGGGGCTTTTAGAATCAACACTGTCCAAGGTGATGATCTAGACATTGAGTCTGAATATGCAAAAGTTCATTTTTCTTTAGACAATTACAAAGATTTAGAAGGTGGCGAAATTCACCTTTATGGGAGATTCAATAATTATGCATTAGATGATAGCACCTTAATGACCATTGATGAATCTAGGTCTATGCTTACCAATGAATTGATTTTAAAACAAGGCTTTTATAATTTTAAATACATTTATCTAAACACCAAAGGAAATTTTGATGGTGGTTTTATTAGTGGAGACCACGACGAGACTGAAAACGATTATCAGATTCTAGTTTACTATAGAGACATCGGAGCAAGATTCGATAAAGTTATAGGTATAGGTAATGGGACTAGTAGAAATATTATTAATTAAATCCTTATTAACAGGTATTAATAAAAGCTTATCATGTTAAACTTTATAGTTAAATTATATCAATTATATTTACGCGAATATTAAATAACAGATAAATTATGGGAAAAGGATATTTTCAAGTGCCAAAAGCAATAAATGAACCTATCAAATCATACGCACCAGGATCTCCAGAGAGAGAATCGATACAGAAAATGTATAAAAAGGTGTACAACGAAAAAGCTGAAGTCCCCTTATATATTGGAAGCGAAGAAATTAAGACAGGGCATACTAAAAGCATCCGACCACCTCACGACCATCAACATGAAGTCGGCATCTTTCATAATGCTGAAGAAAAGCACGTAGAACAAGCGATTGATTCTGCTCTTGAAGCTAGAAAAAAGTGGGCCAAACTTCCTTGGGAACAAAGAGCTGCTATATTTCTAAAAGCTGCAGATCTTATTGCAGGGCCCTATAGAGACAGAATAAATGCAACGACCATGATTGGTCAATCTAAAACTGTTTTACAAGCCGAAATCGATTCAGCTTGTGAGCTTTGTGATTTCTTAAGATTCAATGTAGAATATATGACTGAGATCTACAGAGAGCAACCAGAATCTGCAGACAATGAGTGGAATAGACTAGAGCATAGACCTTTAGAAGGATTTGTGTATGCTATCACTCCTTTTAATTTTACAGCCATTGCGGGAAATCTGCCCTCTAGTGCTGCATTAATGGGTAATGTTGCTGTTTGGAAGCCGAGTGATAGCCAAATGTTATCTGCTCAAGTTATTATGGAAGTTTTCAAAGAAGCTGGTTTACCTGATGGTGTTATCAATATGATTATGGGAGATCCTGTAATGATTACTGATAAAATTTTAGCAAGAAAAGAATTTGCTGGAATCCATTTTACTGGAAGCACCAACGTCTTTAAAGGGATCTGGGCTAAAATTGGAGAAAACATACATATTTATAATACCTACCCTAGAATTGTAGGAGAAACTGGTGGTAAAGATTTTATTATCGCACACAAATCAGCAGATGCGCAAATGGTTGCTACTGCTTTATTGAGAGGTGCCTTTGAATTTCAAGGTCAAAAATGTAGTGCAGCTTCAAGATCTTATATTTCTAACAGTTTATGGCCTGATGTAAAAGAAAGATTAGTAAAAGATGTTACGTCTATTAAAATGGGTTCTACTGGTGATTTCGATAATTTTATCGGTGCAGTTATCCACGAACAGTCCTTCGATAAACTAGCAAAATACATCGACAGAGCCAAAGACAGTAATGAGGCTGAAATTATTGTAGGTGGTAATTATGACAAGTCTAAAGGTTATTTTATAGAACCTACAGTAATTGTGACCACCAATCCACAGTATGAAACTATGGTGGAAGAATTATTTGGTCCGGTATTGACCCTTTATGTTTATGATGACAATAAGTTTGAAGATACTCTTCACCTTGTCGATGAAACAAGTCAGTATGGGCTAACAGGCTCAATTATCTCTACAGATCGCTATGCAGCTTCTGTAGCTACAGATATTTTACAAAATTCTGCTGGTAATTTCTATATCAATGACAAATGTACTGGTGCTGTTGTAGGACGTCAACCCTTTGGTGGAGCTAGAAATAGCGGAACTAATGATAAAGCAGGTTCAAAATTCAATTTATTGAGATGGTCTTCTCCAAGATTGATCAAAGAAACTTTTGTACCAGCTACCTATTATACCTATCCACATATGGGATAATTGATTGTGCTAAATTGACATAAAAAAGCCTCTGAACTAGTAATTCAGTGGCTTTTTTAATTTTAAAACTATTGTTTGCCTTTATATTTCATCGGTAAATAAACCACCTTTTTGGTGTCGAAAAATTCTTCTTCAAAAATATCTGAAAGCTCAAAAACTTCTACAGTTCTGTAGGGCTCAATTTCCTCGGATAGATCTCCACCTTTTAAATAAAGGATACCGTTTTTTCTTTCGTGTAGTGAGTGCTTTGCGATTTTACCTTTTACCCAATGTACGAAACTAGGCATAACAGCAACAGCTCTACTGACTATAAAGTCAAATTCACCTGAAATATTTTCAACCCTATCGTTAATAGCTTTTACATTTTGAAGACCGAGTTCTTCAACCACGTCCTCCACAACCTTAATTTTCTTACCAATGCTATCCACTAAAGTAAATTCTGTTTCTGGAAATAGAATTGCCAATGGAATTCCTGGAAACCCACCGCCAGTACCAACATCTAAGACTTTTGAGCCAGGTAAAAAGGGTTGAATTTTCGCGATCCCCATGCTATGTAGGACATGGCGAATATAGATTTCATCGATATCTTTTCGAGAAACAACGTTAATTTTCTGATTCCAATCTTTATAGACTTCAGAGATTTTCTCAAACTGCTTTAATTGATTGTCGTCTAAATTTGGGAAATATTTTAATAGTAAACTCACGCTTATATATTTAATGAACGTCAAAAATAACGGATATTATTTGTTTTTAAAGGTAAACAATTGTTTTACCTTATTTTTTCAAATCATTTACCTGAAGAGGGATATTCAATTAAACAAATTTCTAGTTGAAATTATTATAAATCAAACACAATTGGGAGGCATACTTAATTTTGATAAGAATAAATTTTTATATTCGCTTATATAATAAATGTTACAATGGTAAACCCAAATATCAAATTTTCAAGGAAAGATCCACAAAAGTTCTTCAAAACGCTTAACAAAAGGGTCAATGCTTACTTCAACGACAACAACATTAAGAAAACAGGAAACTGGAAATTGCATGTTAAGACTATTGTTATGTTTAGCTTATTTTTAAGCCCTTACTTCTTAATTTTATTTCTAGATATTTCAGATTGGTGGAAATTACTTTTCACTGTTCTTATGGGAATAGGTATGGCAGGAGTTGGCATGAATGTGATGCATGATGGAAATCATGGGACGTATTCAAAGAAAAAATGGGTGAACAAGTTTATGGGAAGTTCTATCTATATACTTGCTGGAAATGTCTACAATTGGCAAGTTCAACATAATGTTCTTCATCATACTTATACCAATATACATGGCCATGACGAAGATATTGATGCTAGTGGAATTATTCGATTTTCTCATAATGCAAAGTGGCATCGTTTTCATAAATTTCAGCACATTTATTCTGTATTTTTGTATGGGTTATTAACGTTTAACTGGGCATTAACATCAGATTTTAAACAAACTAAACGTTACTTAAAAAAACAATTATCTTACGGTAAAATGCCAAGTCCTTTTAAACAATGGGGATTATTGGCCGTTACTAAAGCTTTATATATTTCTATTTGGATTGTGATTCCTATCTTAATTGGAATCGGTTGGTGGAAAGTGCTGCTTGGTTTTTTTGTAATGCACTACACCGCAGGAATCATGTTGAGTGTCATTTTTCAACTAGCTCATATGGTTGAGAAAAATGATATGCCGATGCCGAACGAAGTCGGTGAAATGAAAAATACATGGGCCATTCATCAATTATTTACAACCACAAATTTCGCCACTAACAACAAGATCATGAATTGGTTTAGCGGTGGTCTTAATCACCAAGTAGAGCATCATATATTTCCAAATATTAGCCATGTTCATTATAATAACATCAGTGAAATTGTAAAAGAAACAGCTCAAGAATTTAATTTGCCTTACAACGAGTACAAATCTACTCGAGAAGCTATTAAATCTCACTTCAGACATTTACGAACGTTAGGTAGCGAACCCCAACTTTCTTAATTTACGTATATTTATGATTCAACTTTCTGATAAAATTCAAAAACTTGAAACTTCAGCAACTCTAGCTATGGCCTCTAAAACCAGAGAATTGAAAGCTGAAGGCAAAGATATTATAGGACTTAGCCTCGGAGAACCAGACTTTAATACTCCAGATTTTATCAGAGAAGCTGCTATTCAAGCTATAAATGATAATTATAATTCTTACTCACCAGTAGATGGTTATGAAGATTTAAAAAGAGCTGTACAATTAAAATTTAATAGAGATAATAACCTAGATTATAATCTAAACCAAATTGTGGTTTCTACGGGAGCTAAACAGTCTCTTTACAACATTGCTTCTGTCGTTTTAAACCCAGGAGATGAAGTCATTTTACCATGCCCATATTGGGTGAGTTATAAAGACATGGTAAAATTAAACGAAGGTGTTGCAGTTGAAGTTCAGACAGACATAGAACAAGACTTTAAAATGACTGCAGATCAGCTTAGATCTGCCATAACACCCAAAACAAAAATGCTTTGGTACAGTTCTCCTTGCAATCCAAGTGGGTCTGTATATACAGAAGAAGAACTTCGAGCTTTGGCTGAGGTGCTTAAAGATTATCCAAATATTGTTGTGGTAAGTGATGAGATTTACGAGCACATCAATTTTGGAGAGAAAAAAACGTTCTCTATGGGGGAAATTGACTTTATGTACGATAGAACTGTTACTGTAAACGGTGTTTCCAAAGCTTTTGCCATGACAGGCTGGAGAATCGGATATATAGGTGCTCCAGAGAAGATAGCTAATGCCTGTAAGAAACTTCAAGGTCAAGTTACTAGTGGCGCCAATTGTATTGCCCAAAGAGCTGTTATTACAGCACTAGAAGCTCCTGTGGAAAAGATTCAGTTCATGATTGATAAATTTAAATCAAGACGCAAATTGATATTGGATTTGATTAGCGGAATTCAGGGTTTTGAATGTAATGAACCTATGGGTGCTTTTTATGTATTTCCGAATATCTCCTTTTATTTCGGCAAAACCTTTAATGGTAAGAAAATAGAAAACGCAACTGATTTCTCCATGTTTTTATTGGAAGTTGCCAATGTCGCTACTGTAACTGGTGAAGCTTTTGGCAATCCAAACTGCATTAGAATTTCTTATGCTGCCAGCGAGGCTAATATTGTAGAAGCCTTAGAACGCATAAAGAAATCCCTTACTTAATAGGTTTATACGGTACTAATTAAATTTAAGATCTGCACTGAAATATCCAATTGTGAGATATTTCAGTGTAAATTTTTTAATCGTCCAACTCTATTTTAAAAGCCTTAAATTGTTCCAATAAGCTGGTCGATATTCATAAAAATTTATACAAGTACGGGCAGTGATTTTCATATCATGTCTACCCATTAAATCTAACCGAACGTCTGGTTCACGTGTTTTTAAAATTTCAGGGGGCTTTTCCAAAGCTTTTAAAATGATAATTCTGATGTCATCAATTTCAGCATTTTAGTTAAACTTCAAACTTAAAGCTATTCTACGAGTTTTTTCTATCGTACAGGTATCGACATCACTATTTGCACTATTTCCATTAGGGCGTAATACTAATACCAGTTTAAACTTATAATGTTCCAGATTAGTTTTGGTAACACGATTTATTGAGATATTATAGGTTTAATTTAGTATGAAATACTTTTTATTAGTTAAAACTAATATAGTATTGAATCATGACTATGCTAAAGAACATCACTCTCTATCATTTGATGCTCAACAATCAAAAAAATGACAGGGATTAAGTCTACCCCAAACAAGGTTTTACAGGCGCTTTAAAAAATCTAGATAAGCCTAAGTGGAGTGCATATTATACTATGGCCTATGTTTTAAACACCAAAACTAATCTGGCTACTATTTACACTACTTTTAAAGGAGTGGCTTGGATTAATTATAACCGATTTCTAATCAATAGACCTATACATACTTCTAATGAAGAGGTGAATATTGACTGGTACAGAAAACGGAAAGTCAAAAAACAGCACCGTCGTTGTCCAGAAGAATACTTACTAAAACTGGAGCTTAAACGGTATGTGAATAGCACGATACGAACGTATGTTCATTTTTTTGAACACTTCATAAACCAGTATCCACATATAGATTTGCAGACCATTAATGAAAGCCACATACAGGCGTATCTTCTACTGCTTATTCGCTAGGGTAAATCTAACTTTTGCGTTAATGAAGCCATCAATGCCATCAAATTTTATTATAAAGTTGTAATGGATGTGCCCAGTCGGTTTTATAAGATAGAAAGACCCAGGAAAGAGTTTAAACTACCTACTATAATTTCAAAGGAATAGGTTTTAGCCCTTATCGAGCAAACCAATAATATAAAACACAGGTGTAGTGTTGAACTGCTCTATGGCTCAGGTTTACGCCGAAGTGAATTGATTAATTTAAAAATTGAAGACATAGATAGCAAACGTATGCTTGTACAGATAAAAAAGACCAAAGGGAATGAGGATAGGCTTACCCTATTATCGCAAAATGCATTACAAGATTTACGAAGCTATTATAAAACTTGGAAACCTAAGGAGTATTTGTTTGAGGGACACAAAGGAGGAAAATATAGCGGTCAATCTGTAGTTAAAGTGGTGAAGACCGTAGCTCATAAAGCAAAGATCAGAATAACAGTAACTCCTCATATGCTTCGCCATAGTTTTGCTACACATGTCCTAAAGGCAGGAGTTGACTTAAGACAAATTCAAGTATTATTGGGTCATAGCTCTAGCGAGACCACTGAGATTTATACACATGTTGCTACAACAACATTTAAAAAAATAAAAAATCCTCTTGATTCTTAGAATTATATAAAAGATAT
>NZ_PJBS01000327.1 GCF_002836055.1 Psychroflexus sp. MES1-P1E | reverse complement strand
GATAAATAAATATTTGCTTCTGAAGATTTAGCAATTTTATTATCATTGCGCCAATTTATATTAACTTTATCAACCTGTGAATCAGCAATGAAATAGATAAAAAGGAATGAAAGCGTAATAAAGAATTTCATTTTTAAAATCTTTTAGTTGAAGCTATAACGGATAGCCTACAATGATAGTATATTATAATAAAAATTGAAGCTAGATTTAAAATAATTGATAGACTAAAAAATATACTTGTTGATAACTCGTTAATCATTATATTGCCAACAAAATCTTGGTCAAAATCATAATTATGAAAAACTTCTTAAAATCTTGCATCCTTGTGTCACTAGTCATCTTTGCAACAAGCTGCAATAATTCTAGAGATTACGATAGTAATTCTAGAGCCACAGGGTGGGACTTAAGTGGCCGAGATGGTGGTGTGAGTTATAAAACCGACTATGAAGAACAGGAGCCAGGTCCAGGTCTTGTTTTCGTAGAGGGAGGTACTTTCACCATGGGTAGAGTAAAAGATGATGTCATGCATGATTGGAACAATACCCCAACTCAACAACATGTACAATCTTTTTATATCGATGAAACTGAAGTCACCAATGTGATGTATCTAGAATATCTGGATTGGTTAAAGCAAGTTTTTCCTCCGACCGAAGAACGTTACAAAAATATTTATACAGGTGCTTTACCAGATACTTTAGTTTGGAGAAACCCTTTAGGATTTAATGAAAACATGGTCAATAATTATTTGAGACATCCAGCTTTTCATACGTATCCAGTTGTTGGAGTAAATTGGATTCAAGCTACTGAATTCAGTCAATGGAGAACGGACCGTGTTAACGAAAAACGTCTGTCAGATAAAGGGTACACCTCAAGAGATGCCTATAAAAATAGCAGTGCTGATAATGTTTTTAGTACAGAAACATATCTTAATGCACCAAGTAAAGTATATGGTGGTAGTGATTCTATTACCAGAGGAGGAAGAGAAACAGATAGAAAGTTAAGAAATAATCCAGATAGTACTAATGTCTATGTACAACGTAAAGATGGAGAACTTCTTCCCGCTTATAGATTACCTACAGAAGCCGAATGGGAATATGCTGCATTAGGACAAAGTTCTTTAAGAGATTATAATTCCTATAGGGGTAGAAAAAAATATCCATGGGATGGTCAATATACCAGATCTGGAGATGGAAGAACCATCGGTGATCAACTAGCTAACTTTAAGCAAGGTCAAGGTGATTATGGTGGGATAGCAGGTTGGAGTGATGACGGAGCAGACATTACTTCTGAAGTAAGATCTTATGAATCTAATGATTACGGCCTTTATGATATGGCTGGTAACGTTTCTGAATGGGTTGCTGATGTATACAGACCTAGGCTTGATAACGAGTATAACGACTTCAATTATTTTAGAGGAAATGTTTATACCAAAAACGCAATTACTGAAGAAGGTAAAGTGAAGGTTTTAACTGCAGATGAAGTTATCTATGACACCTTAAGCAATGGTAAAATTATCGCTAGAAATATTCCTGGAGAATTAGCTCAAACGAGTATTGGTGATCAAGAAACCTATTTAAGAACGCAATTTTCGAAAAGTGATAATATTAATTTCAGAGATGGTGATAAATCATCTTCAAGATATTACAGTAAGCAAGGAAATACTGTAAAAGGGGAAGACATGTACAATTCTCCTGATAACGAAGTGACTCTAAAGGATGGTAAAATCGACAGACGATATGATGGATCTTCAACTAGAACAACACTTATCGATGATAATGTAAGAGTATACAAAGGAGGGTCTTGGAGAGACCGAGAGTATTGGCTAGATCCAGCGCAAAGAAGATATTTCCCTCAAGATATGGCTACAGATGATATTGGATTTAGAAATGCTATGTCTAAAGTCGGATCTAAATCTAACAAAGGACGAAGAACAAGAAATTAAAATATATTTATTTTTCAACTTAAAAGCTCTAATATTGTATTAGAGCTTTTTTAATTTCTAATTATGACAGCGATGAGAGACTTATATTCGAAATTTGTTGATAGCAGCAGCGTGTGTACAGACACTCGTAAGATTGAGTCTAACTGTCTTTTTTTTGGTTTAAAAGGAGATAATTTCGATGGTAATCTTTATGCTGACCAAGCTTTGGAGAAAGGAGCTTCATTTGCGGTGATAGACAACCCAGATCTACAAGGAAACCGTAAGATCCTTGTTAAAAATGTTCTAGCAACATTACAAGACCTCGCTCATTTCCACAGGAAGCAACTCAAGATACCAATTGTAGCGATCACAGGAAGTAATGGAAAAACCACAACCAAAAAGCTAGTTTCAGAAGTACTCTCTAAAAAGTTTAAAGTCAGAGCGACTAAAGGTAATTTGAACAACCACATTGGCGTTCCTCTAACCCTGCTTTCGTTTACTGCTGAATTGGATTTAGGCATCATTGAGATAGGTGCTAATCATCAAAAAGAAATAGAATCCCTGTGTAAAATAGCAGAACCGAACTACGGTTATATTACCAATTTCGGAAAAGCTCACCTGGAAGGTTTTGGAGGAATAGAAGGAGTCATAAAAGGGAAATCTGAACTTTACGACTATTTAATTCATCATGATGGTTTAATTTTCTTCAACAGAGACGACGATATTCAGGTTAAAAAAGCTGTCAATTTCAAAAAATATAGCATTGGAGAAAAACCGCTATCAGACTGTAGAGTCACTTTTACGAATGCCAATCCTTTTGTTGAAATAGAATATTCTCATCTTGAAATTAAAAGCCAATTAATAGGCGAGTACAATTTTAAAAACATTGCAGCCGCTATAGGTGTAGGGCGCTATTTTGGAGTTGGAAAGGATGAAATTAAAGAAGCTATTGAAAATTTCGAGCCTGAAGAAATGCGTTCACAAGTTATCAAAAAAAAGGATTTAAATATTTTGTTAGATGCTTACAATGCAAACCCGACGAGCATGAAGGCTGCACTTGAAAGCTTTAAAAAAATGAGTGAACAGTCACAAACCGTCATTTTAGGGGATATGTTTGAAATTGGTAAAACTACTCTTGAGGAACATCGTCAAATCTTAAAAACCTGTGAAACTTTAAATTTTGATTCTATTCTTGTCTGCGGTGAGCATTTTTCTGAAGCATCTAAAGGCTTTGAAAATATATCTTCATTTAGAACTAAAAAGGACCTGACAGCCTTTATATCGAAATACAAACCTAAGGCCTCTTCATTTATTTTGATAAAAGGATCTAGAGGGATGCAATTGGAAACCCTAATGGATGCCTTCTAAAAAAAGCATAAAAACACCAAAAGTCTCTTTCAGGGAAATTAATACCATTGCCCTACCTGCCATTGTAGCGGGTATTGCAGAACCCCTCATCTCTCTCAGCGATATCGCCATCATTGGTAATGTAGAAGAAAATGCTGTTGAAGCTTTGGCTGCTGCTGGAATTGTAGGCTCTTTCTTATCGGCTATTGTTTGGATTTTAGCACAAACTAAAACTGCTATATCAGCACTGGTTTCACAGCATTTAGGATCTAACCGATTGCATGCTGTTAAGACATTGGTACCCCAAACTATCCTGCTCAATTTTATCTTGAGTTTAATCATTTACTTTGTGACTGCCTTTTTTGCTGAACTTATCTTTAGTGCTTATAATGCTGAAGGATTAATTTTAGACTACACCAAAAGCTACTATAAAATACGAGCCTTAGGCTTTCCTCTTACCTTAGTAACCTTTGCGATTTTCGGTGTCTTTAGAGGTCTCCAAAATACACTTTGGGCCATGAAATGCAGCTTGGTTGGGGCGGCTGTAAACATAGGTCTCGATTTTTTACTCGTTTACGGAGTAGAAGGTTTTATCCCTGCTTTGCACTTGGAAGGAGCAGCGATTGCAAGTGTAATTGCCCAAGGAGTGATGCTAGGCATGGCCTTTTATTTTTTCTTCAAGAAGACTCCTTTTCATCTCAAGCCAAGTTTAAAGATAAATCCCAATTTAAAGCCTCTAATTTCCATGGCTGCTAATTTATTTTTAAGAACCTTAGCTTTAAATATCGCCATCTACTTAGCCAATTCATACGCTACAGACTACGGGAAAAATTACATAGCTGCACAAAGTATACTTATGAATATTTGGCTATTCTTTTCCTTTTTTATCGATGGCTATGCCAATGCCGGAAATGCAATTGGGGGCAAACTACTCGGGGCAAAAGCGTACACCAAACTCTGGAACCTCAGTAAAGATATAAGCAAATATGCTATAATTATTGCTTTAATTTTAGCTAGCTCTTGTGCTCTTTTTTATGACGAAATAGGACTTATATTTACTAAAGATGAACGCGTATTACTTTTGTTTTCTTCTGTATTTTGGATAGTTCTTATCATGCAACCCATTAATGCTATTGCATTTATGTTTGATGGAATTTTTAAAGGTCTAGGAGAGGCAAAATACCTCAGAAACGTCCTAATCGCCGCGACATTCCTGGGGTTTTGGCCAACTCTGTTAATTTTAGATTATTTGGGACTCAAGCTCTACGCGATTTGGATTGCCTTCTTTGTATGGATGCTCATTAGGAGCTTAGCTCTAGTGGTTAAATTTCGAAACAAGTACCTCGATAAAACGTAAAAAAAACCAGTTTAGTTTTAAAAACAGTTTAACACAATCTTACTCTCTAGCTCCTTATAATTCAATTACTTTTAAACTATGGCAAATTATAGAAAAGGTATCATTTTTAGACCCCATGAAGAAAACACTAGTTTGTTTGATAAACTGCTGGATATCTTTATGGAATTGATCACGCATACCTCTGGCGATTTTGATGAAGCTATTGATTGGCTCAAAGAATTGGACAAGGCATACGAGATTACCACGGAAGAGTATACGATTGATGATTTCATAGAAGACTTAAAGAAAAAAGGTTATATCCGTGAAGAAGTTAAACCAGATGGTAATTCTGGTGTGAAAATCACAAATAAAACGGAACAAGCTTTAAGAAAGCATGCTTTAGAACAAATATTTGGGAAACTCAGAAGAAGCGGTTCCGGCAAGCATAAAACCAAACATACTGGGCTTGGCACCGAAAAAACAGGCGATTTAAGAGACTTTCAGTTTGGAGATGGTTTTGATCAAGTTTCCATGACCGAAAGCTTCAAAAATGCACAGATTAATCACGGCATCGATGAGTTTAAAATGTCTGAAAATGATTTAGTGGTCAACGATACTCATCACCAAACACAGATGAGCACGGTGCTTATGATAGACATCAGTCATAGTATGATCTTATATGGTGAAGATAGAATAACACCAGCCAAAAAAGTGGCAATGGCTTTGGCTGAAATGATTACTACTAAATATGCCAAAGACACTTTAGACATCATTGTCTTTGGAAACGATTCATGGCCTATAAAAATCGGAGATTTGCCTTATTTACAAGTGGGTCCCTATCATACCAATACTGTGGCTGGACTTCAACTAGCCATGAAAATCTTAAGCAGAAAGAGAAATGCAAATAAGCAAATCTTTATGATCACCGATGGTAAACCAAGTTGCTTAAAACTTTCAGATGGGAGCTACTATAAAAATAGTGCAGGCTTAGATGAGGTCATCACTAAAAAGTGCTACAACATGGCTGCACAGGCCAGAAAATTGAGAATACCTATCACTACCTTTATGATTGCTTCTGATCCCTATTTACAGAAATTTGTAAGGGAATTTACCAAGTCCAACCAAGGCAGAGCCTACTTCTCTGGACTTAAAGGTTTAGGAGAGATGATTTTTGAAGATTACGAAAATAACAAACGAAAAAAAATATAATATGCAATTGACTGCACTAAAGACACTTGGTGATTTAAAATCAAATTCTTATATATCCAAATCTATAAAAGAGGAGTTAAGAGATAATCTCATTCATAATTTAAAAAATGATAAATCTTCATTTGAAGGTATTTTTGGTTATGAACACACAGTTATTCCCCAACTAGAACAGGCTATATTATCCAAGCATAATATCAATTTATTGGGGTTAAGAGGCCAAGCCAAAACAAGGATAGCAAGGCAACTCTTAAATCTACTAGATGAATACATTCCTGTAGTAGAAGGGTCTGAAATCAACGATGATCCTTTCCATCCTGTTTCCCTATATGCTAAAGAACTTATTGAAGAGAAAGGAGATGACACCCCTATTTCTTGGTTGCACAGGAGTGAGCGTTTCGCTGAAAAACTTGCTACTCCAGATGTGACTGTTGCAGACTTAATTGGAGACATCGATCCTATAAAAGCGGCTAACTTAAAGTTGAGTTATGCCGATCAAAGGGTCATTCATTATGGTATGATTCCCAGAGCAAATCGTTGCATTTTCGTCATCAACGAACTCCCAGATTTACAAGCTAGAATTCAAGTCGCTCTATTCAATATTCTTCAAGAAGGAGATGTTCAAATAAGAGGTTTTAACTTAAGATTGGCGTTGGATCTTCAATTTGTCTTTACGGCAAACCCAGAGGATTATACCAACAGAGGAAGTATTGTTACTCCTTTAAAAGATAGAATAGGCTCTCAAATTTTGACACACTATCCCAAAGATATTGAAATTGCTAAGCAAATCACCAAACAGGAAGCCCAACTGTCTGACTTCAAAAAAGAAAATATCAGTGTTCCAGATTTAGCAAGAACCTTAATAGAACAAATTTCTATTGAAGCAAGACAGAGTCATTATGTTGATTCTAAAAGTGGTGTGAGTGCAAGACTTAGTATTACTGCTTTCGAAAACTTAATGAGTACTGCAGAACGAAGAGCTCTTGTAAATGGAGATCATAAAACATGCCTTAGATTAAGTGATTTTAATGGTATTATACCAGCTATTACCGGTAAGGTTGAATTGGTTTACGAAGGAGAAGAAGAAGGCACTGAATTTGTTGCTCAGCAACTTATAGAAGCTGCAATTTTAAATCTATATCCCAAATTTTTTCCAGAAATCAAAAAACTAGAAAAACAGGATGAGGACCAGTCGTATGACAAAGTTTTGAATTGGTTTATGAAGAATGACGATGTTCAGTTTTTTGAAGATGACTCTAATGCAGAATATGAATCTGCTCTAAATAAAATAAAGCCTTTAGAGGAAATGCTGAATGAATATGTCTCCAATTATGAAAAAGGTGAAAAGCACTTTTGGATGGAATTTATCCTTTGGGGCTTATCTGTTCATAAAAAACTAGACAGAAACCAGGTCGATACTCAATTAATTTTTGGTGATTCCTTCGGTAGTTTTATAAAAGGTTTATAATTTTGAATAAAATTATAACTTATGCAAAGCGAACTTCCAAAACCTCATAATAATGAATCTTATAGAGCCTTTGAATTTTCAGAATTCATTCAAGAGAATTGGATTTATTTAGGCATCGTTCTTATCATGATTTACATTGTAGTGATGTATGCTAAAATTGTAAAAGACCGCAAAAAAAATAAAGATAATTAACCCAAAAACCATCTAATTGCTCAGATGGTTTTTCTCTTTTATAGTATTTTAGCGTATCAACTAGTCTTGTTTTCTCGTCTGTCTTATCCCTAAATAACCTCCTACTGCTAGGCCTAAAGCGATAAGACCACTTATGGGTGCAACCGGCTCATCATCTACATCATCTGGAAAGCCAATATCTCCAAACTGCGCATAACTGCTTGCTGAAATTAGCACAAAGACTATAATCAATACTAGGGCTAGATACCGTGATTTGTTTATTCTCATCATCTTACTCTTTTATTAGTTTGAATGTTTTTTCGCCTTGGTTGGTTTTTAGCTTCACAAGGTAAACCCCTGTGGTGCCATTGAAGTCCGTGATTTCTATACTAGATTGGCCACTTAGTTTTATGGTATATACTTGTTGGCCTATCAGGTTATAAATTTTAACTTCTGCATCTTGACCTGAGTCTATTCCACTTACGCTAAAGTTTCCCTTGGTTGGGTTAGGGTACAAACTTAGGTTTACTAAGCTTTGCTCTTCTGTCGACAAGCTCACCGGTTCAAACACCAAACTAAATCGATCTGATGCCACTGATTCTGGTATAGAGGACTCTATTGTAAAACTAAAGATATTGTCTGAAGATGTGATTTCAGTGAGAGTCTCTAAATAGTTGTCTTTGACAAAAATTTGCGCAGTTAAGTTATCGGTCATATCAAACTTCATCACATAACTCTCCCGTCTATATTGATTGATGAACAAAGGCAATTCTTCTGTAGCCTGTGGAAGTGGTCTACGCTCAATAGCTATAGCAGTATTCTCTGCCAATCGAGCTAAGTTTTCATCCAGATTACTGAGTTTTGGTGAATCGTCTGTTGTTGTAACACTAAAGGATTTATTAAAGTTTATTCTCAGTCCATCCGATGGGGTCTCTCCTTGAGCAAATGAGTTAGCGTTGAACAGTTGAATATTGATGTACTCCTGAACACTATTAGATTTAACATCCGTTTGGATCTCATTAACCGCTTTCATAGCTTCTTGGAAAGTCACTGATGCTGGAGCATCTGTATTTGTCCTTACAAAGGCGGCTTGCATTGGTTGTAAGAATTCATTGGCTGAAGAGCTAGCAGAATTGGTACCTGCTGGAAGTTCAACAGTAACATAAGCGCCTCTACCTCCTGATGAACCCGGAGTGGGTGAACCGCCAAGAGTGGGATCCCAGACGTAATATTCTGCTGAAGATATATTTGTAGAACCCATTATAAGTGAATTCAGATCCACTTGGGCTTGGTAAGGGTTCCCTATGAAGTTAAAGGCATTTGCTGTATTCGATAAGTTTGTTTCAGTTTGTGCTCCTATAGCCAAAACTCCAGTTGTTGATAAACGAGTAGCTGTTGGAGGTGACCCATTAATTGTAATGTCGATACTCCTATCGCCCCTTAAAAATAAGCGATAAGCTTGTCCAGCTGTTAAAACACCATTTGCATTTGTTACTCTATCCCAGCTTGGAGTTGAATTATCAAAGGTAAACATCGATGCATTTCCTGATGGGTTATAATCAAAGCCATTATTCCCGTCTTGGCCTACACTAGCATTTGCAGAACCTGGTGATACTCCTGTGATGTGCGTTCCATATCCAGGACTTGGATTATCCAGATATCCCACTGGATTTTCTTGCCAATTTTCTCGTATAGACGTTGCTGTGGTTACAGATGGAGATAAGAATCTAAAAGCGCGTCGAGCCGGATAGCATTGTTCGACAGTGACATCGCCCACAATTGTTCCTCCAACAGAACCCACCTGAGCCGTCTTTCCGGGTGTTCCAAAATTACATCGTAAAGAAAGATTGCCATTCGTGTTTAAGGTGCCTTGATCTACGTAGACTACTCCAAACAAATCTGCTGGGTCTGTGAAATCTAAACTTGTTGGATTGTCTAATCTCAAATTCTCAAAAGAACCGCCGCCAGAAATACTCTGTGCCGAAGTTCCATTTAAAACGACTTCACCTTCGCCAGTAAATGAACCTTCATTGTTGACATCGCCAGTGATATTTAGCACTTGACCAGTATTAATATCAACAGAGAAAGTTGGATCAACAGTCAAATTACTTAGTTCTTGTGTCGTAATAACGGACACGTTTGCTCTTACAATGGCCATATCCAAAACGGTAGGAACTCTACCAAAATTCCAATTAGCATCGGTTTGCCAGTTCCCTGTTATTCCATAAATATAAGGATCACAACCCGAACTTACAGCGTTATCTGTCACATTAGGTAAGTCAGTACCGTTATAACCAGCAGCTATGACTAATCCGTCTAGATTTACTGATGGCGTACCTTGGCCAAAGTCTCCACTATCGCCTCCATCTGCCGAAGGGTTATTGTAATATTCATTAGCATCAGAACAACCGTCTCCATCAGAATCCAAATCTAATCGATCTGGATTACCATCATTGTCTGTGTCTATATAAACAAAATTTAAACCTAAAATAGTGAAGGGCAATGCGGTCTTTGAAACTGAACTACTTTGAAAAGACACCTCTAAAATATCATCACCGGCATTTTCAAAAAATAGAATTTCTATGGAGTATAATCCAGTAGTTAAAGCAACGGAACCTGAAGTTTCTGTTTCAGAATGCAAACCATCATTATCGACTACCTCTGTGCCATCTATCAATAGTTTAGAGCCATCATCAGAATTGGTGTAAAAAATATAGGTATCGTCAGTATCAATTTGAATAAGACCAGTATAACGAACAGAGTATGTAGCAGTATTACCAGTAATAGATGTACTTAAAGCAGAAACATCAAAATCTGAAATTGTACCCGACTGAAGGGCTCCTGTTGTAGGAATATTATCTACAGTGTTACCAGTAGGAACCAAATCATAATATTCGTAGTTTAATTCTCCCACTGTCCAATTAAATTCGTCGTTGTCTAGAATTCCATCATTATCATCATCGAGATCGATAAAATCTGGAACAGAGTCACTATCAAAGTCGATACATGAACGATTGACAGAATTATCTATAACGTCAGAATAGTAATTGCCATTATAACCAGCCCCAACTATCAATCCATCAGCATCTACAGTTGGAGTTCCGGAGCCAAAAACACCACCATCCCCACCATCAGCATTGGATAATCCATAATATTCATTAGCATCAGAACAGCCGTCTCCATCAGAATCCAGATCTAATCGATCTGGATTGCCATCATTGTCTATATCAACAAAATTTGAAGCTAAAATAGAGAAAGGCAATGCGGTTTTGGAAATAGAAGGACCTGAGTAAGAGACAACCAAACTTTCTGATCCTCCACCCTCAAAAAATAAAACTCTTATAGTGTGCTCACCAGATGATAAATTTATTACTCCAAATCTTTCTCGAGCTCCGTGATCTCCGTCATTATCAACTACTTCTGTACCATCAATAAAAAGCTTCGAACCATCATCTGATGTCGTAAAAAAAGTATAATTCCCTTGTGCGGATATACTAATTATCCCCGTATAACGGATTGAAAAGGTATCTCCATCGCTTGGGGTAATAGATTGCCATAAAGCATCTACATCAAAATCTGATACTGTACCATTTGCTAAAGCTCCTGTTGTAGGAATATTATCTACAGTGTTACCAATAGGAACCAAATCATAATATTCATAATTTAATTCTCCCACTGTTGAATTAGATTCGTCGTTGTCTAGAATTCCATCATTATCATCATCGAGATCAGCGGAATCTAAAACGCCGTCACCGTCAGTGTCTTGAGAGTAAACTAAATTTATACTTATAAATAAAGTTAATAAAAGTAGTTTTAATTTCATAACAGGTTGTTCTAAGCAAATTTAGGCTCCTGTTTTTCGACATCATGTAGAATTAATTCTAAATTTAATAATTTTATTAAATAATTGTTAATAGTTTAACTTAGACTTTTAATTAAATGAAAAAAGAGAAAACCCATCTAATTGCTCAGATGGTTTTTTTTTGTATTTATATGTGCTAAGCGAACTTCAAAAGGATTTCTATACAATCAATATCCTCGAAGCAAGCCTTGAGGATGTTAACCCATGAGAGAAAATTAAGCAGTATAAAACTAGTATAGCTTAACCACTTTTCCATGTTTCATCACAAATATAACCTCCGTCATTGTTGATATATCCTCTAAAGGATTAGCTTTTACCGCAATAATATCAGCCATTTTTCCTTTATCAATAGAGCCGTAGGAAGCTTCTACCTTTAATAATTGTGCAGGAATAATCGTCGCCGACTGAATCGCTTCCATCGCTGGCATACCAACTTCTACCATATAGCCAAACTCCTTAGCATTGTTTCCATGCTTAAACACTCCTGCATCTGTCCCAAAAGCTATGTTTACTCCTTTTTTATATGCTTTTTCAAACGTACTTTGAATTTTTGGACCTATAGCTTTAGCCTTAGGAACAACAAGAGCTGGATAATAGCCTTCAATTTCCGCTAGCTCAGCAACACTTTTTCCAGCAGTGATAGTAGGCACGTAGTAAGTATCGTATTCTTTCATTAATTCCATGGTTTCTTCAGACATTAAAGTTCCATGTTCTATAGTTTTGATTCCAGCTCGTATAGCTCTTTGCATTCCTTCATCTCCATGAGCATGAGCAGCGGTGATCATTCCATAATCATTTGCCGTTTCAACAATAGCTCTGATTTCATCGTCAAAAAACTGAGGATTTTGTGCGCTTTTTGCAACGCTTAAAACACCTCCTGTTGCAGTAATTTTGATAACGTCTGCTCCATTTTTATAGCGTTGACGAACAGCTTGCCTTGCTTCATGAGCACCATTAATCACTCCATCTTCCGGACCAGGATTCCCCATTAAATCAGCTTTATAACCATTTGTAGGATCAGCATGACCGCCAGTGGTTGCAATAGCTTTTCCTGCTGAATATACGGTAGGCCCAACTACCAAGCCTTTATTGATGGCATTTCTCAAACTCGTATTTACGCCGCTTCCACCAAGATCTCTCACCGACGTAAATCCAGCCATTAGAGTGGTTTTTGCGTGCGCTTGAGCTTCAAAAGCAACATCCGCCTCATTCATCGTAAAGGGTTTGATGTAATTATCTTTAGACGTTTCAGATTCTAAATGAACATGCATATCGAATAAACCAGGAAGTACAGTAGACGTTCTAAGGTCAATCAATTTAGCTTTAGAAGGCACTTTAATAAATCCATCTTCTACAGAATGGATCCTATCCTTCTTAACAATAATTGTTTTAGAGGATAAGACTTCACCAGACTTGACGTCTATCAAGTTTCCGCAATAGATATAATGGTCTTGAGCTGATAAGGAAGCTAGTGACAATAAGAATAGAAAAAATGATAAAATAGGTTTCATAATTTAGATTTTTATAAAAGTAGGTAATTAATATAAATAGCAACAACACGAAATATTTATCTTACTAATTTAAGTAAGCGTCTTTTAATAGTATAATAGCTGAAGAAAAAAATGAAGTTAGAGCTTAACATGGCTATTCAGTATATCCACAATCCAGCTGTTTAAAATATAAGTGATCTTTTTTTAATAACTTTTTCGAAATTTTTTTTCAACTGAAAAATTTATCAAGTTCATGAAATTCTCGTGGACACCCAAGTTAATATCCAACTCTAACTGATCTATCAGTTTTAAAATTTGATCGGGCTGAAACTGTAGATCTGGTACAGACACATATTTTTCAAAAAGACCCCCAATACTTTTATAGTACAACTGTTCAAAAATAGTGAGGTTTTCAGGCATTTCCTCTATATACTCGTAAGCATTAATGTCAAAGGACTCCAAAACGTCGCCCACATAATCTTTATGGAGTATTTGCTTTGGATTTACTATGTTGAGCTCCTTTATATCAGGATTGAAATAAGCATATAACACAGCTCTAGAAACAAAATCTACAGGAACGATATTTAAACCGCTTTTTTTATCGATCCAAATTCTAAAATTCTCTGTAGACTTCTTGGCGTATTTATCTAAAAAAATAGCCCAAGAATAGAAAACATCAAATTTTGGGGTTTCAAAAAATGGTGCATCAATTAATCGGCCGCAAATTATACTTGGCCTTAAAATCTGAAAGGCTATATGCTTTGCTTTACAGGTTTCTTTTACAAAACGTTCACTCTCATATTTGGATTTCTCGTAGGGGTTTCTAAAATCAGTAACCTCATACTGTTCTATGGCATCTTTTACTTTTTTGTCCTGAATACCAAAAGAATAGGCTGTACTTATGTAAAGAAATCGAGTTACACGCTCTGGCAACTCCTCAATGAGTTGCTTTGTTACCAAATAATTTTGCTCATGTACTTTATTTTTAGATTCACTGGTAAGCAGCAAACTAGTAGAACCGGCGCAATGTATTACGGAATCAAAAACATACTGCTCTAAATACTCTTTGGTGATGGTAGATAGATCATGAGAAAGAACCGTTATTTTTTCCAGACAAGCCTCTAAAGTAAAGTTGTTTAAAAAACTGGGACGAGTATGGCTTTGTAAAATATCAATCAAACGCTTTTGAGCTGATTTATTCCCATCTCTAATGACGACATAAAGATGATTTACAGATTCCTCAACAAGTGCTTTATGTATCCATTCAAATACGATGTGACTACCAACAATACCAGTCCCACCTGTTAAAAGACAATTCATAGTAATAATTTAACCTTAAATATATAATGTAAATCTAGCATTATCTAAGGTTACAGAGTTAAAATAAGTTGAAAATCATCACCTTCTTTTTTGAAGGTTTCTTTTGAAGATATTGGTTTTGGCCATTCAATTGTCCTCCTTTTAAATGCTTTAGTTTTTAGTCCACCTAGTTCAAATCTTGACTTTAGGTGATTGCCTTTCATTGACTAAATATATTTGTGATTATTTCATTAAGCTACTTTTTTAATATTTCCTCTCAATTTTATCTCATTTCTAGTGGTGAGAGATATCCTAAACTAGAATGTAACCTTTCTGCATTATACCAATGAATATAGTCTTCAATAGAGTTTGGATACAACGGTTCAATTTGTGCCACTCATTTCGGTTCAATATTTAGTTAAACAAAGTAAAATCAGGAAAATAAGATTTACAAATATTTTCATTTTGACTATCACATTTATCCTAGCCTAAATAAGGGTTTTCGCACAATAAACAAAAGAAAAATTGCAAACAGCGGACACCACAAAAAAAAAACCATAGAGAAAGAGGTATCTCTATGGTCTAATTAGTAATTTATTTAATCTAAAACCTGTAATAATTATTTAGAGCTAGACACTCGATAATTTATGTTGTTTTGATTTTCTTGATAGACATTACAATCGTACAGCTTATTTCCATCTCAACATGTTCTCCATCATGCTCTTCGTTTAATAAGTCAAGAGATCTACATTCAGAATTCAGGTCGCTTATTCTCGTCTTCAATTGATCGAGTTCATCATAGTCATTGGGATCCGTTTCATTGATTCGATCTTTTATAAAAGCCATCTTTTGAAAAATAATTCTACCTAAAAGCTGCTGAGCAATTTCAAGGTCGTAAGAGTTATCGATCAATCTAATGTGATGCGTTTGCATTTTTTTAAACTTTTAATTTATTATTGTCCTTGCCCCATTGAATAGGCTTGAACACCATCAAACTCATATAGATTTTCAGTTTTTATAGTGTCAATGTTTTCCTCAATTGCATATTTTAAAAGCTCGTTGATATTTTCTTTAGTGATTCCCGAACCATTAGTACGCTTAAATCTGCACCTCCAATGATCCGTACAAAATGTTTCACTAAATCCCCCAGGCCACACTTTAATCCCTCTATTTGTGATCATAGTAAGCTCAATTCCATTTTTGCCGATTTTTTTTAAGTTTTCTCCAATTTCATCTGGATCTACGCCATTCCAATGAACAAAAATATCAACACCTACCAGCTTCTTTTTGGATGGAGGCCTTTTTTTGTATTTTGGCAGATTTAGAGCCAAATTAGTAGCGTACGAAACAGGCTTTAAAATCGAAGGCTTTTGTCCCAAATTTTCAATTACAGCTTTTGCAAACTCTTTAGTTCCCACTTTTTGCTTGCTGGATCCTTCCTCAAAAACATCATAGGTATGAATACCATCTTCAAGCGTTTTAAGCCATGCATTCTGGATTTTTTCTGCCGCTTCTGTTTCCCCGATGTGATTTAACATCATTATGGCGCCTTGCAACAAACCTGAAGGGTTGGCTAAATTCTGTCCTGCTCTTCTAGGAGCCGAACCATGTATGGCTTCAAACATAGAGCATTCTTCACCAATATTTGCTGACCCAGCCAAACCTACCGATCCAGTTATTTGAGCGGCCACATCGCTAAGAACATCTCCATATAAATTTGGCATCACGATGACATCAAAAGCCTCTGGTGTATCTGCCATTTTTGCTGCTCCAATGTCTATAATCCAATGTTCGTTTTCAATTTCAGGATACTCTTTTGCAATCTCATCGAATACGTGATGAAACAAACCGTCTGTCTGCTTCATGATATTGTCTTTGGTAAAGCAGGTTACTTTTTTGCGGTTTTGTTGTTTAGCATATTCAAATGCGTATCTCACAATTTTTTCGCAGCCAGGCCTGCTTATTAGTTTCAAGCATTGCACGACCTCATCTGTCTGTTGATGTTCTATGCCGGCATACAAATCCTCTTCGTTTTCCCTTATTATAACAAGATCCATAACTGGATGCTTTGTTTTTATGAATGGATGCAAACTCTTGCAAGGTCTCACGTTTGAGTATAATCCGAGGAATTTCCGGGTGGTGACGTTTAAACTTTTATAACCGCCTCCTTGTGGAGTCGTAATAGGTGCTTTTAAGAAGATTTTGTTTCGTCTTATTGTCTCCCAAGATTCAGAAGCAATACCTGCTGTATTGCCAGCTAAATAAACTTTTTCTCCAACTTCAATTTCTTCAATTTCAATTTTAGCACCTGCGGCTAATAAAATTCCTAGTGTGGCATCCATTATTTCAGGACCGATTCCGTCTCCTTTTGCTACCGTGATTTTTCGCATCTATAAATTATTTTTATTTATAGTGT
>NZ_PJBS01000326.1 GCF_002836055.1 Psychroflexus sp. MES1-P1E | reverse complement strand
ATAACCTTA
Source organism: Psychroflexus sp. MES1-P1E (assembly GCF_002836055.1). GTDB lineage: Bacteria > Bacteroidota > Bacteroidia > Flavobacteriales > Flavobacteriaceae > Psychroflexus. The sequence continues at coordinate 16,657 of NZ_PJBS01000326.1, read as the reverse complement.
TCACTGCTTTCTCCAATTCCTCTAAAAGGTATTGAGTGTCGTTGTTTTGGTTTTTGATTATATTTTCCATAATTACTTAGATTTAAATTTGGTTCTCCAATCTGCCTTGAAGCTTTTTGAAATCGCTTCATTTTCAAGTTCTTCACTCGTAGAATGCCGATTTTGGAGCATCCAATTATCTAAATCCTCTCTTTTGAAAAAGATTAATTTCCCGTGTGGCTTGTAATAGGTTACTGTGCCGTTGGAAGTATGCTTATACATACTACTTTCAGAAATATCACAATACCTGCAGCCTTCCTTGAATGAAAGGACTTTTTTTAAATGATACGCATATTGATGCACATAGTTGATTTTGTTTTTTCCCATTTTGAAAAAAATTAAAAATTAATAAAATGGAAAAGCTTTTCCTTGTTTCGTTAACGATTACAAAGATTAGGGAATAATAAGGGGTGGTAAAAAAAACCGTGACGCTGGTGATAAATTTTCACGTCACGGTTTTTAAATCTTGGCGTAGGATATTAATTTATCGAATGATTTGTCTATTTCATTTCCCTTTTTGTTTTGACGATGTATAGCAGATCTAATTTGATTGTCATTTAATGGGAAACCTTTTTTTGTATACAATATGCTAGTATCTTCAATTAAGGAATTGGTAAGATTATCATAGAAATTCTCTTTCAATATTTTTAAGAAGAAGCAGGCTCTTTGAGTATTACAATTAAATTGTATTATTTGCTTGACGTGTTTAGAGTGAACAAAAAATTTAATAAAATTATCTTGATTCAATTCATTATTAATAAAATGATTGGTTATGAATGTGTAAAAATCACCATCACAAAATAACTCTTTATACTTATCCTTTAGTCTGAAATCGTATACCTTTACCTTAGGGTAAGCTATTTTTCTAACCTCATCTTCAAGTTTGTACAATACATCCCTATTTTCTTTAAATTTCAGAAGATCAAATACTATTAGGTGATTGTAACCATCAAACTTTTTAATACCAAACATCATTTTGATAAGAATGTCATTCATATTAATTTCTCTGATACAAAAGTCTTTGGCTTTTACCTTTGCAAAATGATTTATAAAATCTTCATATGATAAGAACTTATTTTTAGCATGACTTGAACCCCTGTAAGTACTTTGTAATTCATTATCAATTATCAAATTTAAATTTTCTGCATCGTAATAGTTAGATCTATTGTCATAAATGTTGAAAAGCTCAACAGCAGAGGTATCATTCCTAGAACTTTTAATTTCTGATAGAAACTCTTTTTGTATTTTATTAAATAATTCATAGAATGGTTTATCCAAGTACTTATGTTCCAAAAACCTATTTTTTAAATCAGTCGAAATCAGCTTTACCTGTTTATTCAACTTATCGTAGAATAAATCCGAATATTTATGATTCATAATTCATTTTTGGGAGGTTATCAATTGCTTTATTTTTCAATTCACCAATATAATTAAGATATTTCATAGTGCTTCTTATATCGCTATGACCCATCAGTTCAGAAACCGCTTTAAGATTTGCACCGTGGAGTAGAAGCTGTACCGCAAAAGTATGCCTGGCACAATAAAATGTAATGTCTTTATCAATTTCTAATTTTTTCATCCAAGACCCTAACCTAAAATTAGCACCGTTATTAGTTAACGGTTCACCTTTTTCGTTCACTAGATGGAAAATCAGCTCATTACCCTCTTTTGGTTTACCAATCATTTTAATTAGGTGTTCTTGAAGCTTGAAATTTATTCTATTTCCAGTTTTTGCTCTGTTGCAATCTAATACACCATTTTTGACATTAGACCATCGTAAGTTTAAAATTTCAGCTAAACCTAGTCCAGTGCCACAGGCAAAAAGGAAACCTTTTTTCAATTCTGGATAATTACAATCAGATTTGTACAATAATTCAAGTTCACTTGTGGTAAGAACTTGCTTTTTTAAAGTGTCGCCTTTTGATCTCTTTGAAAATTTAATTCCAACAGCAGGATTTATAGGGATAATATTATGCTCATAGGCATCATTGAATATCTTTTTAAGTCTTGCAAAATAATTATGTGGAGTTTCTCCAGAAAGCCCAGCTTTAGTTTCTAAATATTCTTTGTAGCCTAAAAGTAATTTTTTATCAATTGCATGAAGTTTCAGAGATACGTTGTCTGAGAAGCTTTTAAACTGCTTTACAGTAGCATCAACCATAGCTTTATCTTTTTTAGTATAATTATCTAAGTAAGCTTCAGCATAGTCAGAGAACTTAATCTTTTTGTTGTGACTTGGGAGATAATCATATCCATTTGAAATAAGGTCGATTTCCTTATTATTTCTTGCAAGCTTAGCAATTTCTCGTTTCTCCTTTTTTTGTTGAGTTGGATCTCTAGGGTAAATCTTAATATCAAGAGTCTCATAAGATCTTTTACCATTTTTATAAATGTCTAGATAAAAACTTATTCCGCCTTTAGATAATTTCTTCTCTCTTAATTTAACGCTCATTTTTGCTGGTTTTTAGAGTGAAAACGAGTAACAAATGAGTAACAAAAACCACCCAAAAGTAACACTTCAGCAACAAATCTAATGAAAAGAAAAGAAAGAATCGGAAAGTTAAGGCATTAAAAAACAGGCTGTTGAGCCTGTTTTCTGTGGGTCATACTGGATTCGAACCAGTGACTTCTACCCTGTCAAGGTAACACTCTGAACCAACTGAGTTAATGACCCGGTTTAAAATAAAAAACCCTAACATTAAGCTAGGGTTAGTGGGCGATGAGGGGTTCGAACCCCCGACCCCCTCGGTGTAAACGAGGTGCTCTGAACCAGCTGAGCTAATCGCCCTAAATTGGGATTGCAAATATAAACCTTATTTTGATTTCACAAACAAAAAATTTCACTTTTTATAAAATTTCTGCAACGGTGAATGTACTTCCTCCAACGAAAATAACATCACTAGCATTAGCAGATTGCTTAGCGGTTTTAAAAGCGTCTCCCACACTCGTAAACACGTCACCATTCAAAAAGAAATCCTGAGCTTTTTTTTGTAAATACTCAGCCTCCATCCCTCTAGGAACATCAGGCTTACAAAAGTAATAGAGAGCTTCTTTTGGAAATAAGGGCAATATCTTATCCAAATCCTTATCGTTAACGACGCCTAAGACGATGTGGAGGTGTTCGTAGGATTCCTGTAAAAGCTGTTTTATGACCAAACGCAGTCCTTCTTCGTTATGTCCTGTGTCAGCAATAATCCTTGGTTGCTGACCTAGGGTTTCCCATCGCCCACGGAAACGCGTGTTCGATTTGACGTTTGCCAAACCGTTTTCAATTTCTACTTTTTTAATAGCCCACCCCTCAATCTGATTTAAGACCGCTATGGCTTGCAAAGCAGTTCTTATATTGTTTTTTTGGTAGCTTCCCTTTAGATCACAGTCTGGAAGTACAGTCTTTAGGTCTTTTGCAAAATGTATAAGAGCAATTTCTGCTTTGGCTTTGTTTAGAAAAACAGGCTTAGTCTCTGGCTCTGTTTCACCAATGACAACAGGAATATTTTGCTTGATAATACCTGCTTTTTCACCAGCGATTTTTTCTAAAGTATCACCCAAAAAAGCCATATGGTCTAGTCCTATATTAGTGATGACAGAGAGCAGAGGAGTGATGATGTTGGTAGAATCCAGTCGACCACCTAGGCCCACTTCAATAATAGCGATGTCTACCTGTTGTTTTGCAAAATAGTCGAAGGCCATACCTACCGTCATTTCGAAAAAGGAAAGCTGCTGGGTTTCTAGAAATATCTTGTGATGACCAATAAAATCAATGACATCTTGCTCAGGGATCTCCTGACCATTAATCTTGATGCGTTCCCGAAAATCTTTAAGATGTGGAGAGGTATATAGACCTACTTTATAGCCAGAAGTTTGTAAAATAGAGGCAAGCATGTGGCTCACAGAACCCTTTCCATTAGTGCCCCCTACGTGGATACTTTTAAACTGTTGTTCTGGAAAACCCAGTTCTTTTGATAACTCTAAGGTGTTTGTTAAATCTTTTTTGAAGGCTGTTTTTCCTAATCGCTGATACATCGGAAGTTTCTCAAACATCCATGTTAGCGTTTCCGTGTAATCCATATCTATTCAGATAATTTAAAGACGTAAGTAATAAAACCAATTTGGGTGGTAGGTGCTTTGGCATCACCGTTAAATTTGGTAGCTAAAGCTGCTCGCCTTGCAGGATCCAAGAGACAGGAAGTGCTATTGGTAGTTCCTTTTACACCAGCTGTTGCTTTTACAACATCACCATTTCGGTTCACTTCAATTCTTACAACCACTTCCCCAGATTCGTCGCATTTCTGTACAAACTTTCGCTTGCTTAGGGCCTTGCGACCTCCAAGGCGGTAATTGCCATCTCCGTCGAGACCTTTTCCTGTACCATAATAATTGTTGGCATTAGGGTCTCCATCAGGATCCCCCTTGTCCCCCACTTGGTTGTCATCTCCTTCACCACCTTCAGCCTTACCACCGTTTTTAGGGCCATTCATAAGGCTTTCCATAGCCTCTGTAACAGATTTCTCTGGCTTCTGTTCAGGAACAGGCTCGGGATCAGGTTCTGGGGTAGGTTCAGGTGGAGTCTTTTCAACCTTTTGCTGTACTTTTTCTTTAGGTTTTTCCGGTTGCTTTTCAGTCTCCTTCACCACCTTTTCACTTTTCTCAATGACGGGGGCTTCTTCAGTTTCTTGAGTGATGACTTCTTCTTTGATGTCTTCTGTAGTGCTCGGCTCTTCAACCTCTTGAGGAGGTGGAGTAGCTTTTTTTTGAGGGGAAGTCTCGATAGGTTCAGTCGGCTGAACTTCTCCTGAACCAAAATCTGTAGTTCCAAAATTCACTGCGATTCCCCGTTCCTCTGGTGGATCAAGATAGTGTAAACCAAAGAAAAACATCAATAAAATAAACAGGAGATAGAGTCCTGTCGTAATAAGGAATGATTTTTTCTCATGTTTTGTTTTGAATATGCTCACAGCTTAATTGGGTTTAACCGCCAAAACTATTTTAAAACGGTTTCTGTTGGCGATGTCCATAATGAGCACAGCTTTTTCTATTGGAACTCCTTCTTCAGCTCTCAGAATAATCGTAGGCTCTTCAATGCCATTTAATTTTAATTTTAGGGCACTCTCTATTCTGTTGGAATTTATTTTCTCATCATTGATGTAGAAGTCCAACTCTTTGGTAATGCTTACCGCCACATTTTGTTGAGACGTAGTTTTACCTTTGGCCTTCGGTAAAATCAAGTCTAGGGCTTCTGGTGTAATTACCGGTGATGTTAACATAAAAAAAATGAGTAGCAAAAAAACAATGTCCGTCATAGAAGACATACTAAAGGTGGCACTCACTTTATTTCTACCTCGTAAATTCATAATTAACTAGGTTCGTTCAATAAATCTAAGAAATCGACTGCAGTAGCTTCCATTTGGTGTATGACCTTATCTGTTCTTACCACCACGTGATTATAGGCGATATAGGCAATAATCCCTACGATAAGACCTGCGACAGTCGTTGTCATTGCAGTATAGATACCCTCCGCAAGAGAACCCATCTGCGCTTGTCCGCTGCTAGTCGCCAATTCATGAAACGCTAAAACCATCCCAATCACAGTTCCTAAAAAACCAATCATTGGTGCTGCTCCTGCTATTGTAGCGAGTACACTTACGTTTTTCTCTAACTTATAAACTTCTAGTCGGCCTGCATTTTCAATTGCGGTGTTGATGTCTTCCAACGGAGATCCTATTCTAGAAATGCCTTTTTCAGTAAGTCTGGCCACTGGAGAATTTTCTTGGGCACAACGCATTTTGGCGGATTCAATATTGCCAGAAGTCACGCTATCTTTTATTTGATTCATGAAATTCTTATCGGTCTTCGACGCTGCGTTGATTGCAAAAATGCGTTCAAAATAAATATAAATAGCAAAAAACAAAAGAACCGCCAAAATCAATATAATAATAGTTCCTCCAGGACCTCCACTAAAGATTAAATCGATGATGGATAAGGTTTTCTCTTCTACAAGTTCCTCTGCAACATCAGTGGTTTGTTGAGCAAATGTTATAAGCATGGGCTATAGGGTGTTAATGATATAGATAACGCAAAAATAAACAATAAATTTTATCACTCAAAAACAATTTATAAGCTTAAATCAATTGTTTTAAGGCAATTTCAAAAGCATGACTGCTGATGTATTTTTTATCATTACTTTGTTCAAAAGTGCGTTGAATAGCATTTTTAAGTGTGATAGAAATATCATCAAAAAGAGCTTCGTCGGTCATTAACACTTTGCGTTCCATAAAGTAAGCAAAGACACGAGCCATTCCACAATTGGCGATAAAATCTGGAATAACACTCGCTTTCTGGTCGGCATATTCCATAATAGGGCCAAAGAAGATTTCCTTATCGGCGAAAGGCACATTTGCTCCACATGAAATAACTTCCAAGCCATGCTCTACCAAGCTATCGATTTGGTCTTTTTGTACCAATCGTGAAGCAGCACAAGGGGCGAAAATATCGGCGCCAAGCGACCAAAAGGCTTTATTAGCCTCTTTAAAAGGAATAAGATCTTTGCTCTGTAATGTATTTCCTTCTTTAGCTAGAAACAACTCTTTGATCTGCTCATAGCTATATCCATCTTTGTTGATAAGGCCTCCATCTCTATCTAGAATCCCAATGATTTTAGCTCCCATTTTAGACAAATAGAAAGCAGCTGCTGAACCTACATTCCCAAAGCCTTGGATAATGGCTGTTTTCCCTTTGACATCCCCTCCATAAATATCGTAATAATGCTTCACCGACTCTGCAACTCCAAAACCTGTACACATATCTGCGATGGTATATTTACGGGATACATCTGGGCTATAATCGGTATTTTCGATCACCTTAATGACCCCGTGACGTAATTGCCCAATCCTATTAATCTTATCAGCTTCGGTAGGGTGAAAATGTCCATTAAAAACACCTTCCTGTGGATGCCAAACGCCACAGCTCTCCGTGATTGGAATTACTTCGTGAATTTCATCAACATTCAAGTCACCGCCTGTGCCGTAATAGCTCTTTAATAATGGTGAAACTGCTTTGTACCAGCGTTCTAAAACTCCCTGTTTTCTGGGGTCTTTGGGATCAAAATTAATTCCCGATTTGGCTCCACCAATGTCTGGGCCTGAAACCGTAAATTTTATTTCCATGGTTTTAGCTAGAGATAAGACTTCATTTTCATTTAAGCCTTCACGCATCCGCGTCCCTCCACCAGCAGCTCCTCCTCTTAACGAGTTGATAACCGTCCAGCCTTCAGCTTCAGTTTCTGAATCTCTCCAGTGGAAAACAATTTCTGGAGCTTTATCTTCATATTTAGTCAGTAATTCTTTCATAGGAAACAATTCAAATTATAATTCTTTGGGAACAAATATAGAGATTCGTAAAAGCTCTGTTTAGAAAAAGGTTTAAAAATTCCTAATTCTATATTAAGGCAGGTAGATAAATCCTGCAGAATGGTCTTTCGAAGAGCCCGTTACGGAGGCTAATACATTGGTTTCCTCACGGTTTCTTAAGACCCCCAATAAAGCAAAAATGAGAGCTTCTTTATAATGAATAACTTTAGCATCTGGGAGAATTATCTGAGCTTGAGTTTGCGAGACAATGAGTTCTAATACATAGGAATTTAAAGCACCACCGCCCGTAAAAAGTACTCGGGAGCTATTGTGTAAGGAGTCTGCAATCTTTTTGGCGAAGTGATGTGTACAGGTGGCAATAATTTCTTCTGAAGATAATCCAGATGATTCTAAAAGCGGAAAAAAATAAGCTTCCAACCATTCGATGCCTAAAGATTTCGGGGGCGTCTCGGAATAATACTTGAGTGAATCGAGCTTTAAAAGAAGGTTTTTATTCGGAGTTGAAGCCTTGGCGATTTGACCTCCTTCGTCAAATTCAACCCCTAAACTAATAGCATAGGGATTCAAGACTTTATTCACAGGGCAGATGTCGTAAGCAATGCGATTCTTGTCTCTTTCAAAAGAAATATTTGCAAAACCTCCTAAATTGATGCAGGCCTCGTAATCTCCGAATAACAGTCGATCGCCTAGGGGGACTAATGGGGCTCCTTGACCTCCTAAAGCCACATCTTCAACTCTAAAATCGCAAATAACTTTATGACCTGTTAGCTTCGCTAGTTCTGGTAGATTACCAATTTGATAGGTGAGCCTGCGTTCAGGTTGATGTAAAACAGTATGTCCGTGAGAAGCTATAAAATCGATGGGAGGTAACTCATGTTCTCTTAAGAATCGACCGATGTAATCTGCAAGTAGGATGGTATAATCTTTATCCAACAATTTTAGACTCTCCATAGATTGCTGGTGGGCCGTTTGCAACTTTTCTCCCCAAAATGAGGAATAAGGATAAGTAATAGCCGCCTTAATTTTAAAAGTCCACGTATTGTTTTCAAAAGAGAATTGACAATGTGCAAGATCCACACCATCAAGTGAAGTACCGGACATTACTCCGATAACAGAATAGCTTTTCATACCAGTAGAATTGACATCAAAATTAGGATAAAACAGACAAAGAAACTGAGTTTCAGATGAAAAACTTGAAAGGGACTCTAAGCTTATATATTTTACACAAATCTTAAATTTTGATCGGTTATATTGAAAAATATGCGGTTAAATCCTATATTTGTAATAGAATTTTAATAAAACTGAAACAGTTACTGTATGGATTTTAAATTAACAGAAGAGCATGAGATGATTCGCCAGGCAGCGCGAGATTTTGCTAACAATGAATTGAAGCCTGGAGTTATAGAACGTGACGAAAATGAAGAATTTCCAAAGGAGCAAATTAAAAAACTTGGTGAGCTTGGATTTATGGGCATGATGGCTTCACCAGATTATGGTGGTGGAGGAATGGATACCGTTTCTTATGTCTTAGCGATGGAAGAACTTTCCAAAATAGATGCTTCTGCATCGGTTGTCGTTTCGGTGAATAATTCTTTGGTATGCTGGGGTTTAGATACGTATGGTACAGAAGAACAAAAGAAAAAATACCTTTCTAAGTTGACTACTGGTGAGAAAATAGGTGCTTTCTGCTTAAGTGAGCCTGAAGCGGGCAGTGATGCCACGTCTCAAAAAACTACAGCTATCGATATGGGGGACCACTATGTGATCAACGGGACTAAAAACTGGATCACCAATGGTAATTCTGCAGAGGTTTACCTTGTGATTGCCCATACCGATAAAGACAAAAAACACAGAGGTATAAATGCTTTTATCATGGAGAAAAACATGGAAGGCTTTGTTGTTGGACCTAAAGAGCGGAAAATGGGTATTCGTGGAAGCGATACGCACTCTTTGACTTTCAACGATGTGAAAGTCCCTAAAGAAAATAGAATAGGAGAAGATGGATTTGGTTTCAAATTCGCTATGAAAACCCTAGCCGGTGGCAGAATTGGTATTGCAGCTCAAGCTCTTGGTATTGCTGCTGGAGCTTATGAACTAGCTAAAAGCTATTCTAAAATAAGAAAAGCTTTTGGAACTGAAATCATGAACCATCAGGCTATCGCTTTCAAACTTGCAGATATGCATACTAGTATTGAAGCAGCCCGCCATATGGTGATGAAAGCAGCTTGGGATAAGGACAATGGTCTTAATTACGATCTTTCTGGCGCTATGGCAAAACTTTACGCTTCGCAAGTGGCCATGGATGTGACTATAGAAGCCGTTCAAGTCCATGGAGGAAATGGGTATGTAAGAGAATACCACGTTGAACGCATGATGAGAGATGCCAAAATCACACAAATTTATGAAGGCACTTCAGAAATACAAAAAATTGTAATTTCCAGAAGTATCTTGGCAGATTAACCTAAAATCTGAGAACGTATTTTAGAGGTCAACAGCGATGTTGACCTTTTTTTATTTTAAATAGTAGTAAACTTGCGCATCAAATAGGAGCTATGAAAATATCTGTAGAATTAACCCTTACGCCCATCCAAGATGATTTTGAGCCTGTCATTATAAACTTAATAAAAGCGTTGCGAGCTTCAGGCTTAACTGTGTTAGAAAATCCGCTGAGTACTCAAGTCTATGGAGAGTATGATAAAGTGATGGATGTTCTTCAGAAAGAGGTGAAGACCGCTTTTGAAGCCATGGATCGAGGGGTGTTATATATGAAACTAGTAAAGTCTGATAGAAGTGACTATACGCCTCATTTCTGAATTAAATTGAATGTATGGCTTCTCATACTTATTTTAATAATAACCTTAAATTTGTGATTTCATAGTTTAAAATTTGAATGTGGATCTATTTTTAGAATGGTTATTTTCAGAATATCAAGACACGCCAACACACTTTTTGGTCCTTGAAATTATCGCTATTGTTTTTGGGCTTCTAAGTGTTTTGTTTTCAAAAAAGGATAATATTCTCGTATTCCCCACAGGCATTGTAAGTACACTTATCTTTGTGTACATTCTTTATCAGTATAATTTACTCGGTGATATGATGATAAACGCCTACTACTTCCTCATGAGTATTTATGGCTGGCATAGGTGGACTCAAAAGGTAGATGATTCTCATTACATTCCTATTAAACAGGCAACACGACGAGAAAACCAGCAATCTATTTTTATATTTTTAGCAACTGCCGTTTTCGTCTCTATCGTTTATGAAGTATTCGACAAATGGGACGGTTGGGTAACCTATGTGGATGTGATCACCACAGGAATATTTTTTGTAGGAATGTGGTTAATGGCCAAAAAAAGAGTGGAGAATTGGATCTATTGGATCATAGGAGATCTTATCTCAATTCCATTATATTATTACAAAGGTCTTACTTTTACGTCCTTTCAATACATACTTTTTACTATTATTGCCGTTTATGGATTTATAGCATGGAGAAAAAACTTAGACAAGCCAAAGACGAACTTATTAAAATAGTCCTTTATGGACCAGAATCTACAGGCAAAACTTCGCTTGCTAGGGCTCTAGCCCTAGAGTATAATACGAAGTGGGTACCAGAATTTGCAAGGGATTATTTACAGGACAAATACAATACTTCTGCAGAGATTTGTGAACCTGAAGACCTTATCCCTATTGCTAAAGGTCAACTACAATCTGAAAATTTTAAAGCTAGAAGTGCAAAGCAATACGTGTTCTGTGATACCAATGTTTTGCAAACTTTAGTCTATGCCAAAGCCTACTACAAAAACTTTCAGGATAAGATTTTAGAGCAATGTGCAGAAGAGTGTCATTATGCTCATTACTTCTTAACTTATATAGACACTCCTTGGGTAGAGGATGATTTACGCGATAAACCTCACCAGAGAAAGTCCATGTTTACTATATTTGAACAAGAGTTGATTCAAAGAAATCTACCTTATACTATTTTAAAAGGAGATTTGAAGCAACGTTTATACCAAGCCGCATCTATTATTAAAACGCTTTAAACATTAATTATGAAGATTCATCCTAGAGACATTTCTCACATCGAAAACCATGAACTCTCTATAGATAAGATAGAAAAAGATATAGACTATTTAAAAAAAGGATTCCCCAGCTTAGAAGTCGTAAAACCGGCAACTCTTAATGATGGGATCATCACTTTTTCCCCTGAAGAAGAAGAGACTTTGATCGAAAATTACCAAAATTCTGAGGTAGAGGCTATCAAATTTGTGCCTGCTAGTGGAGCAGCATCAAGGATGTTCAGATCGCTCCATCAGTTTATGGAGGACTATCCGACATCACAGATGGACTTTGAAATTTTTCTTCACCAAGACGATTATAAAGATCTGTTTGGTTTCTTCAGCACTATGGAAAACCTTCCATTTTATGATGATTTAAAATTTGCCTTAAATGGAAAATGTGTTGATTTTGATACCCTATCCCAAGGGGATAAAGCGTTGATGTTTACAAAACAAATACTGGCTTCTGAAGGTTTTCAGATGGCAGACTTGCCAAAAGGTCTTATTCCATTTCATAAATATGCTGAAGAAAAGCTAACCGCTTTTCAGGAGCATCTCTTTGAAGCGGCTAGGTATGTTGTGAAGGATAAAGAAGCAAGAGTGCATTTTACCATTTCTAAAGATCATTTGGATAAATTTCAAGAAAAACTTAAAGAGGTCAAACACAAAATAGAAGACGCAACGGGAGTTTGCTTCAACGTAGAGTTTTCTTTCCAACATCCTTCTACAGATACTGTTTGTTTAGATACTAACGGGGATCTTTGCAGAGATGATGAGGGTCAAATTTTATTTAGACCTGCGGGGCATGGAGCTTTAATCCAGAATTTGAATGCATTAGAAGGAGATCTCGTGTTTATCAAAAATATAGATAATGTTGCTCATCAAGACTCTAAGGATGAAAAAAGCAAACCTACACATAAATACAAATCTATTCTTGCTGGGAAACTCATTCAGCTTCAGGACAAAGCTTTTGGCTATTTGAGAGCCTTAGAAAAAGAAGCCTGTGTTGAAACTATAGTGAAAGAAGCAAAAGCTTTCTTAAGAGATCAGTTAAATGTCCATATTGACCTCCAAACTAAAGAAGACGTTTTTTATTATCTCAACAGACCTATACGAGTGTGTGGAATGGTGATAAATGAAGGAGCACCTGGAGGTGGGCCGTTTTGGATAAAAAATGAAGATAACAGTGTTTCTCTCCAAATTGTAGAAAAATCGCAAATAGATTTATCTCAACCTGACCAAAAAGAAAAAATGGAAGCCTCTACCCATTTTAACCCTGTAGATATTGTTTGTAGTTTGAAAAATTATAGAGGTAAACCCTTTAATTTGGTGGATTTCGTCGATACAAATAAGGGCTTTGTTGCAAATAAATTTGTGGGTGGCAAGTCCATAAAAGGATTGGAATTACCAGGTTTATGGAATGGTGGTATGGCTTTTTGGAATACTGTATTTGTAGAAGTTCCTACTCATATATTTAATCCTGTAAAAACAGTTTTAGATTTGCTTAAACCTGGGCACCAACCCGAAAAAAATGTTTAACAAAGAGGCGTTGCTTAGAGAATTAGAATTTCAGTTTGCTTTAAGCGGTGGGCCCGGAGGTCAACATGTCAACAAGACAGAAACCAAAGTAATTTTAATTTGGGATCTTCAGAAGTCCGGTGTCTTTTCAGCTTCACAAAAAGAACAATTGCAACAACGCCTTGCTTCTAAAATCAATTCTGAAGGGGTCCTTAAATTCAACGTTTCTAAAACCCGAAGCCAACATCAAAATAAGAAAATAGCAATTTTAAATTTTGAGGATTTAGTAAAGAGAGCTCTTCAGAAGAAAAAAAAACGCATTAAAACAAAGCCTTCGCGATCTGCCAAACTTAAACGCCTTCAGAAAAAGAAAAAACATTCAGAAAAGAAAGTCAATCGCCAAAAGCCAGAGCTATAACCTAAGCTAAATTTCAGCTTGCGTTGATGTTTCCATACAAAGCTCTGATTCGCATTTTTTCACGAATAGTTATATTTGGATCATTTTTTTGAATCTTTTGTAAGGCCAAATTAAATTTATAATGTCGCATAAATAAATTGAATTATTTTTTAAGATCTCTCTAAATTTTTCTCCGTATTCTCACTTTTAACTGACTTAACATTAAAAATATTAAAGCAAATACAGTCACAAAAAAAAGGGGATACTCACTCTCAAAAATGTGGAAAATTATTTAAAATTATAGAAGGCTATTGTTTTATAGCCCATTTCTAGATGACTAACACCTATAATTTTTTATTTGAAAACCAACCAATAACTCTTAAAATCTAGTCTTTACTAGCCCTAAAATGAAATATTAAGTTAGAAATTAAATCCTTAAAATAAGGATTATTTTTTGAAGTCAATTCGAAATCATTTCTATAAATTTGCACCTTATCTCAAAGGGGTGTTTTGCACTAGCAAGACTGAGATCATACCCAATGAACCTGGGCAAGTAATGTTGCCAAGGGAAAATGACAACTATAATTGTCATACATTGTTTAGTACTCCTGATGCCAGAGTGGTCATCGGGTTTTTTAATGTTTAATTTTGAATAACTGCCCCTTTTATTCGTGAATCATTTTACGAATGAAAACCAAATTATTTCTACTATGCCTTACCCTCTGGGGTTGGCAATCCTTCTCACAAAACTACACTGTAGAGGGACGAGTTACTGAAAACGGCAAACCGCTTAAAGATGTAAGTGTCTATACTAAATACAAATATTATGGCACTGTCACCGATGAAAATGGTAAGTATCAATTAAGTTTAGAAAAAGGCAACTATACCATAGTATTCGCTCATGGGAATCGCCAAGAGGTTAAGCTACAATTGATGTCTAACCAAAGCTTGGACATGGATATGGCAAAAGCCGAGGAGTTTCTTGATGAGGTTTTAGTAAAAGCCTTTAGAGTAGAGGCGGACTCGCCCATCACTCACTCCAATTTTACCAAAAAAGATATTGAGAGCCGAAATCTTGGACAAGACATTCCCGTTTTACTTAATGTACTTCCCTCTGTGGTTTCTACTACCGATGCAGGTAATGGCATAGGCTATACGTCTATAAGAGTAAGGGGAAGTGACGCGTCTAGAGTAAACGTCACTCTAAACGGAATTCCTTTTAACGACCAAGAAAGTCAAGGTGCTTTTTGGGTTAACTTACCTGATTTTGCTTCTTCTACAGAAAACATTCAATTGCAAAGAGGTGTAGGAACTTCTACCAACGGTTCTGGAGCTTTTGGAGCCAGTCTTAATATCCTTACAGAAGCAAAGGATGACGAAGCAAGTGCAGAGATTAGCAATTCAATTGGATCGTTCAATACCAGAAGACACAGTGTTGAATTTGGAACGGGACTTTTGGAAGACAAGTTTACATTCTCTGGTCGTTTGTCTCAAATTAAATCGGACGGTTATGTGGATAGAGCATCCTCTGATCTAAAGTCTTACTTCTTACAAGGGACTTTTAAAGATGGTGGGACCTATGTCAAGGCTCTTGCCTTTGGAGGTAATAATATTACTTACCAAGCTTGGTATGGTATAGACAAGGAAACCTTGGAAACTGATAGAACTTTCAATCCTTCGGGAAGTTATACTGATGAAGATGGAAATAAGCAGTTTTACGATAATGAAGTGGATAATTATAAGCAAGACCATTATCAATTGCACTGGAATCAGAAATTAAATAAAAATTGGACGAGTAACCTTGGTTTAAACTACACCTATGGTCGAGGCTATTATGAACAGTACAAGGAAAATGCAGATTTAGCTTTTCATGAGATTGAGCCACTGCAAATAGGTGGGGAAACCATAGAAAATTCAGATTTGATTCGCAGACGTTGGTTGGATAACGATTATTATGTGGTAAACGCCACGATAAATTATACAGACAACCAACTTGATTTTACATCTGGATTATTTTATAGCCATTATACCAATGATCACTTTGGAGAAGTGATTTGGTCTAGGTTCGCTGGGAATTCAGAAATCCGAGATGACTATTATTTTGGGACTGGAACCAAACAAGAATTTACAGCCTTTACAAAAGCCACATGGAGACTGAATGATCAATTGAGTTTTTTCGGTGATCTACAAGGAAGATTTGTGAACTATAAGACCAGGGGGTTAACATCAGATAAGATTAATCTTTTGGTGGATGAGAACTTTAATTTTTTTAACCCTAAAGCAGGAGCTACCTTTCAAGTTAATGAAGATCAACAACTCTATGCCTCTTATGGTAAAGCACAAAGAGAACCAAGGAGAAGTGATTTTGAAAACGGCATCACCAACCCAGAAATCCTCGATGATTTTGAATTGGGCTGGAGAATCGATTTAGGAAGGTCTTCAATCAATACTAATTTATACTATATGTATTACCAAGACCAAATGGTTTTGACTGGCGCATTGGACGATGTGGGTGCACCTGTAAGGGAAACTAGTGGCGAAAGTTACCGATTAGGCTTAGAAATTGATGCTGATATAAAAGTGTCGAGATTATTTTCTCTTAGACCTAATTTAACCCTGAGTCGAAATAAAAATATTGATTTCAGAGCGAATTTAGGGGGTGAAGTTCAAAACCTTGGTGAAACTAATATTTCCTATTCTCCAGAAATTATAGGAGCTAATCAGTTGATATTTCACCCTAGTGAGATCTTTCAAATTAGCTTGATTTCTAAATATGTTGGAGAACAGTACATGGGTAATATCGATAGTGAAGGCTCCCTGCTAGATGGGTTTTTTACTAACGATTTGAACATTGTTTACGAGTGGAAAAATGCTCCCTTGTTTAAGTCGGTCGTGTTTACAGGCTTAGTCAATAATATTTTTAATGTTGAATACGAATCCAATGGTTATTTCTTCTTTGGTAATTTTCAAAATGATGCTGGTCAAACAGAGAGTTTTGAAGGTGCAGGTTATTACCCCCAAGCAGGCATTAATTTTTTAGCAGGCGTTACCCTTAAATTTTAATCTATTTAAATTTGCATTTTTTCCTAACCAAAAAGACCTCGGAATACCGAGGTCTTTTTTAATTTACAAACTGGCTAGTATGAATTGTTATTGTCCGATAAAAAGTTAAAAATGAGTAGTTATACCAAATTAAATTTATAATGTCGTATAAATAAATTGAATTATTTTTTGACTAATTGAAGTTAAAAATAATTAGTATAGCCTTAGTTACGGTAATT
>NZ_PJBS01000325.1 GCF_002836055.1 Psychroflexus sp. MES1-P1E | reverse complement strand
GACGACAACCTAGCTCAGCAGAAATTTTTTGATAAATCGAAGTTAAAAACAGTAGCATAGCCTTAGTTAGAGTAATTATTTTTAATAAAAACAGGCAAAAAAAGCCTGTGCCGAATTTGTTTCGGTAAACCGATTTATGGCGACATCATAGGTTTTAAAAATTTAAACTTTCGTAAAATATGATGTGCATCATTTCATTCACTACATTTATTCAAAATATAAAAACAAAACTTTAAACTATAATACCATGGCCAAATCTCAAGATTCAAAGAAAAATGTAAAAAAAGAGGCAGCATTAACCCCTAAAGAAAAAAAGGCTGCAAAATTGGCTAAAAAAGCAAAGCGTACCTAAGGGTTAAAGCGTTTATAAAAAAACTTTTTTAGTGAATAGAAAGACGTAATCAATTCATTATAAATGCTTGAGTCAACTTTTATTTTCATGCTACTAAAGATAAATGCGTTGGCTTTAGTAGCGTGAAAAAAATAGTTTGGAATGTATAGGTTTTCATATCCTTAGACGTCGGGATCATTTCAGTTCCTGAATAGTGTCTTCTATAAATCTGTCAATTAGATAATTTCAGGTAGACCACTTATAACATGTCCACCTCAATTATAAACCGATAAATCAAGTGTATTCTGGAACCTTACCGACTACCCCCACATAAAATTTCTGTAACTCTTTTAAATCCTTTTTATAATCACCTGTCGTGTAAAAGGGTTTTGAAATCTTGACTGTTTTTGTAGGGTAATCAAAGGCTACAGCAGTAATTGGGACTTTTGCATCTTGAGCGATGTAGTAAAATCCACTCTTCCATTTTTCTACCTTTTTTCTTGTTCCTTCTGGAGCTATAGAGAGATGAAATTTTTCTTTAGAGTTGAACATGCTTACAATCTGTTCCACTTTATTTTGCTTGGAGGACCGTTCAATGGGTTCTCCACCCATCCACTTGAAATACCAACCCAATGGAGAATCAAAAAGTTCTTTTTTGCCCACAAAACTAATGGGCACTTTTATAATATTCCTCGTGAATACACCAACAAAGAAATCATGCCAGCTTGTATGAGGGAAGACTATAACAACACTCTTAGGGGTGTCTTTATAAAATTGACCCTTAATTGACCAACCTAGTATAGTTTGAAATATAAATTTAGCTAATAGCATTGTAAAGTAGTATAGTTATTAAGGTGACTAATTTTCTATAATCCTGTATATCTTACACATTTTATAAAGTGTTACTTGGGTAAAAATACACCTCTAATCTATTATTATTATAATTTATAGAATAAATTCTTTACTTACTATTCACCATTCAAGTCCTTATTGCATGCAACTTAAGTTTCAAGGCGATCTTCAATAAATTGAAGGCTTAATTATCAATCAAAAAAATAACTACAAATTCAGCTTATAAATGCATTTGCTTAGAGGGATACTATCAAAAAATAATTGATAAAACTCTGTTCCACTTTAGTCCTTCTTAAAATCCTCAATATTTAGATCGCGATCAATTGCTGAAAAAAGTTGACCATCAGGACCATTATTTTCAATTAAAACTAAAGCAAGTGCCCCTAATAAAAATTCTTCTACAGCATAATCGGTATTTGAATCTCCTAAGTCAGTCCACAATCAACTAGGGTCAAGCCTATTTATTCTCGCACTATTATTTTCAAAATTTACGGTGATATCATCAGTAAGTTTATAAACAGCACACTTTGAAGCATCAAAAGGGGGAGTCCTGGCTGGTCTTCTATTCCAAAGATAAGATTGACTTCACGTCCAAAAGCGTTTTCTATCAGTGTTGGAATGAACACTGCAGTTAATCGAGACATCGCATAGACCTTTAGTTTAAAACCAATTATACAACCCTCAAAACTATATACAGCATTGCCTTTTCGAATTACAAATTGTTTACACTGTTTTTATAAAATTTTGCGTAACTATTTTAAAAGTAATATCTTGTTATGCCATAAATAAATTAGACTCTTGCGCTTAAAGTTTTACCTTTCTCTATTAGTTATATTATGTTGTGTTAACGTGGCTGATGCACAGTTAAATGCTCAAGTCATTGGTGATGCGATAGACCAAGGTAATAATTGCTATACCATTACTCAAGACCAAGAGTTTCAAGTTGGTGGGGTGTGGTATGACAACCCTATTGATTTTGATACAGACTTTACTATTTTCTATCAAAATAATTTTGGGTCTAGAGATTTCGGTGGAGCAGACGGTATGGCCTTGGTATTTAAGGATAATCCTACTCCTATTTTAGGGGATCCAGGAGGAGGTTTAGGTTATTCAGGCATAACTCCTTCCTTGACTATTGAATTTGATACTTTTCAGAATACTGACTTTGGCGATCCTGCAGGGGATCATATTTCCATAATGCGCAACGGAAATCCCAACCATAATTCAGGGGATAATTTAAAAGGGCCTGTTCTGGCCAACGGGACGAATCCAAATATAGAAGATGGGATTGCACATGAAGTAAGAATCGAATGGGATGCCTCTACCAACACCTTAAGTGTATTTTTTGATTGTGAGGAGCGTCTTACCTTAATTAATGATGTGAAAAATACTATTTTCTCAGGTGATGATTCAGTTTTTTTCGGATTTGTGGGCTCTACAGGTGGTGATACTAATATCCATGAGGTATGTTTTAATCGAGTTTCCTTTGTAGATAATCTACAACTGGATGATGAAGTTATTTGTGAAAACGGATCCGTCCAAGTAGATGCTACTATTCCTAGTGGATTTACCTACAGTTGGTCTCCAGCTAATGGGGTGAGTGATTCCAATAGTCCTAATCCAGTCTTATCGCCTGCCTTAACTACAACGTATACAGTTACAATTAGCGATGCTTGTGGAGAAACGACCACAGAAGAATTAACGGTTACAGTAAAACCACTCATTACCATAGAACCTGTTTTTAACCCTGTTCCACCCATCTGCGAGGGAGATTCCTTAAATCCGTTACCCACAACATCAGAAGATATGATTACTGGAACATGGTTACCTGAATTGAATAATTCTATAACTACGACCTATACATTT
The DNA here is from genome assembly GCF_002836055.1 of Psychroflexus sp. MES1-P1E. Lineage (GTDB taxonomy): Bacteria > Bacteroidota > Bacteroidia > Flavobacteriales > Flavobacteriaceae > Psychroflexus. The sequence goes on along the minus strand of NZ_PJBS01000325.1, from coordinate 13,769 downwards.
ACACCTTTAGCTACGGAATGTGCGCCTGAAACCACACTGGTTATTGAAGTTGTTTCTTCCATAATTCCTATCTTTAATTCTGTTGATCCCGTCTGTCCTGGTGAATTTTTAGCTGATTTGCCTGCAACTTCAAACAACGGTATTGTGGGGATTTGGATCCCCGCTATAAATAATAGGCTTACGACAGTCTATACTTTCACACCAGACTCAGGACAAGGCTGTGCGACGTCTACAACGCTTGAAATTCTTATAACCGATCCTGATATTCCCACATTTAATCCCATTGATCCTATTTGTGAAGGAGAAACTCTAGCAGAATTGCCCACCACTTCCAATGAAAGCATTATAGGATCCTGGTCACCTGCTTTAAATAATATGGTCACCACCCTCTATTTATTTGAGCCAGATCCTGGTCAGTGTGCTTCAGATAACGTAAGCCTAGAAATTCAAGTCATTTCTATAAGTCAACTTTCTATAGATATTGATCTTAGTTCAGAAGCGTTTAGTGAAAACCAAGTTGCAGTTATTAATGTTTCAGGAGGAACAGGCGCTTATGAGTTTCAGTTGAATAATGGCGATTGGATAGAAGAGAATACCTTTAGTCACCTTCAAGGTTGCGAAGAATACGAAATAAGAGCTCGTGAAACTTCAGGCTGTAGTAATATAGCAGCTGTTAACTTCCGGGTTTTAGATTATCCAAAGTTTTTCACACCTAATGGAGATTTTAGAAATGACAGTTGGAATATTGAGTGCTTAAAAGACCAAGTAGGAGCAAGGATTAGTATTTATGATCGCTATGGGAAAATGCTAGCTTCTATAAACCCAAGTCGTTTTGGCTGGGATGGTACCTACAACGGTGCTTTTATGCCAACAAATGACTATTGGTTTAGAGTGGAATACCTCAACAAGGAAGGCCAGCCAAAAGTCTTCACTTCAAATTTCACCCTAAAGCGCTAATCGGACCTAAGCCGCATTGCTTTTTGAGACTTAAGTTTCATTTTCATTGCGTTTAGTTGCAAACGGAAGAACAAAAAAGATAAATTTTAAGTAGTTTCATCTTTTAATTAGCACTCTTATGAAAAAGGTAATCATCGCTTCAAAGAATCCCGTCAAAATCCAATCCGTTAAAAATGGATTTGAAAAAATGTTCCTTGACCAAGATTTTGAATTTATAGGAATATCGACGCCTTCAGGTGTTGCTGACCAACCTTTTAGCAATAGTGAAACTTTTCTTGGAGCCCAAAATAGAGCAAATACTATTTTCACCAAATTTAAAGACGCCGATTTTCATGTTGGAATTGAGGGTGGAATAGAACATTTTGAAAATGAAATGGAGGCTTTTGCATGGGTCTTCATCATATCTAAGGACAAGCGTGGAAAAGCGAGAACAGGAACTTTCTTTCTTCCCAACGAAGTAGTTAACCTCGTAAAAGAGGGAAAAGAACTCGGGGATGCTGATGATATCGTTTTTAACCGTCGCAACTCCAAACAAGAGAGTGGGGCTGTAGGAATTTTGACAGGAGATGTTATCGACAGAACTAAGTATTATACTGAAGCGGTAATTTTAGCCCTAATTCCATTTAAGAATGTGGATTTGTATTAGATTTTTTTTATCTTTTTATAACTTACTTTCCCATACTTAATGCACCCTTAGGCTTTCTCTGTCTTAGTCATAGAGACCAATACCAAGAGGTGAACAGTTTGGTGATTGGGTAAGGTTTGCTCCTGTTTTTTAGAAAAACTCGTTATATCTCTGTGGTTTTACAGCATAAAACAATATTTTCGAGGTTGTTTTAAAATTCTAATCAGAAAAAAATGATCACAAAACTTATCGTCCTATCCGTTTATGTAGCTATTCTATTTTTAATTGGAATACTCGCTTCACGGAGAGTAAAAAGCATGAGTGATTACTATTTAGGAGGTAAAAAAATGGGCTTTTGGGCGGTTGCTTTTTCGGCTAGAGCAACTGGTGAATCTGGATGGCTATTAATCGGTCTTACGGGAATGGGAGCGATTGCAGGTTATTCTGGTTATTGGGTGGTTGCTGGTGAAGTCCTTGGTGTTTTTCTGTCTTGGCAGTTTATGGCCAAAAAATTCAAAAGGCGAACAGACAACTACAATTCTATTACTATTCCTGATTATCTCCAAAGTCATTTTAAATCCTCCACCAATACCCTCCGAATTTTATCGGCCTCTGTTCTTGTGGTTTTCGTCATCATTTATGTCGCCTCCCAAATGGATGTTACAGGAATTGCATTCGAATCCATGCTCAATATTGACTATCGAATTGGGGCCTTAGTCGGTTTTAGCATTGTTCTCCTCTATATTTTTATCGGTGGCTTTGTCGCTGCAGTTTGGTCAGATATGTTTCAGGGTGTTTTAATGTTTTTTGGTTTAGTTTTAATCCCCATTGTGGTTTGGTTTTCTATGGATCATGGTGCTGGAGTTACCGAAGGCTTAAATGCTATTGACCCCACTCTTACCCAAATAATGGGCAGAAGTGAAGACGGATGGATGAATTTTTTTACAATTCTTGGTTTTTCTATGATTGGTTTGGGCTTCTTAGGATCACCCCAAGTTTATGTTCGCTTTATGTCTATTGAAAGTGAGAAAGAGATAGATAAAGGGAAGTGGGTAGCCTTGCTTTTTACGCTCTTAACCGATGCTGCAGCAGTAACGATAGGTATTTTAGCCCGAATTTATTTTACAAAAGAAGGGCAAGATCCTGAAGCCGTATTGGGAACTGGTGGCGAAGATGTTTTGAGTATGATCACTCACGAGTTTTTACCCACCATTCTAGTAGCGATTTTTATTGCTATTGTGCTTTCAGCCATTATGTCGACTATCGATTCTCTTCTCATTCTGGCCTCTAGTGCTGTGACCCGCGATTTCTATCAAAAAATATTCAGACCAGATTTAAAAGATAAAGACTTAACGAAACTTTCAAGACTCGTTACTGTTGCCATGGCTATGGCTGCCCTTGGCATTGCTATTTTATTATATAACCTGTATCCGGACAGGCAAGTTTTCTGGATTATGATTTTTGGATGGTCTGGAATTGCGGCTACGTTCTGTCCTGTCATTATTTTATCTCTTTTCTGGAAAGGCTATTCAGAACAAGGTGCGATTGTTTCTATGATTACTGGGTTTGTCTCAGTGATTCTATTCAAATTTGTATTTGCTAATTTGGAAGGAATAGGAGTCTATTTTCAAAAATTAGATGTCTTGGCGCCCTCTTTTGCGTTGGCAATGATAACAGGATACATCGCTTCAAAAATATATCCACCTAAGCCTAGTCATGATAGATAAAACCGATTTTTTATAGCTTTTTAAGGGCCCAATCAAAGATCGATAAAGAAAACAATTAATTTAAAATTCAGGGTTTGTGAATAAAAAGATTGTTTTAATAACTCTAACTGTTTCAAAGGATCAATCCCCTTTTGCGTTAGATTTAATGTACACATCCATCTGAGGAAAAGGAATAGTCACCTTATTTTGAATGAATTTCTTAGTAATAATTCTTCTTATATCGCTTTTTACTTTATTAATTCTAAAGATATTTTTACTGTAGAATAGGATTTGAAAATCCAGTGATGAATTTCCAAAATTAACCAATCTAACCTCAACCAAATCTTTTTCAAAAATATCGGAATGTTCTAAAGCACTTTCTTCAAGAATTTTAAGGACTAGATCAACATCACTCGCATATGAAACACCAACATCAATTCTAAAGCGAGTTTTCTTTGTTTGGTGGCTCCAGTTTATTACCTTATTTGTAGTGATTAATGAGTTTGGAATTATAATGGAGATGTCATCTGTGTTTAAGCCTTTAGATGATCGTAAACCAATCTCCTGAATTTTAACTACATCGCCATCTATTTCTAATATATCTTCAATTTTAATAGATCTTTCTGAAAGTAAAATTATTCCTGAAATGATATCATTAAAAGTCTGCTGCAATCCTAGTCCAATTCCAACAAGTAAAGCGGCAGAACCCGCAATTAAAATGGTGACTTTAACTCCAAATGTTTCCAGAATAAGGCCGGCAGCAATTATCCAAATTACATATTTTATTAATTGGAATGAAGCATAAGAATTTCCCTCATTGAATTTTGCTAGTTTCTTTTTACGAAAAATAGACCTTTTAATCAACCACAAAACTATTTTCGTTACGACTATAATTAGGAGTATGACAAACAGCGAAATAATCTTTAAGTTATATTGTCCGATACTTATAATCTCAAATTCTAAAATCTTCTCAATATGCCCCATATCATCGCTTTATTTATTAAATATTTAATATAGACATTCTTGTAAATTTTTTATCCATTATGATTAATATTTATTTTTCATTTTCAAATTTTTATAGTCAAGCCGTTTTTTAGCTATTTGTTAGGTTGTTGTTTAAGGTTAATTGCGTGTTTTAGGCACTATTATTAGCAAACAAATCACAGATAAAAATCATAGTATCTTGATGCCCTAGGGTTTGCAAATAGGCTAGAACTATCAGTTATTATAGCCGGTGTTCTGTAGATTTTATTTCTATATAGTCGGCAAAATGAATATCTATAAGAATGATTTTGTTCCATAATACATATTTTACACTTTTCAAATTTTTAATTCGGTTTATTGAAATAGATCCGGCTCTTGATGGTCCGATTGAAATAATTAACCATTTCTCATTGAATGTACTATTCCAATTTTGCATGAGTTTTGTTTTAGATTCAATCATTGGGATCAACCATTCAACTTTAGGAGGTATGTCGTCTGAAGCTATCCTTTGTGATATTAAAGTGGGAAAATCTCCAATTTTATGAATAAATATTCCTCTACTATTTTTTAAAGGATCATTTATATATCTTAAATTAATATTTTGCTTTACATTAAAAAAACAGATTCAACTTCTAAATCAGTTGAACTCTTTTCAGAAATATAAGGTTTGTAATTTATATCGATAGTATAACCTTGAGGATAATGTTCAAGCAGTTTTTTTTTAATTTTTGATGAAAATTATTTAAATAGCGTTCTCGTTGACGCAAATCTGATCCTTTTGCCGAGTAGTCGGGATAGAATTCCGTCACTTCACAACCAATTTTCTTTCCTTCCCCTCTTAAGATAAAATCAGGAGATTCAAAATCTTCAATTTCATAAGATTGATTGGACGCTTGAAGATACTTTTTAACTGCCAATCTCTCTATTTCTTTTGCTGTTAGCATGATTTGTAAATGTTACATAACTCTTCATATCAATACAACAATACATATTTATCTGAAACTACTCTTGGATAAACTAACAAAAAAATCAGGTTTGAATAGCATCACTGCTAGGTTTTGTTTGCTAAATTAATACATAAAAACAACCCCCACCACTAGACCTATCTTTTAGGGGTTGAGTAATACCGATCTAGTTTATAAATATTGCATTAAAAATTTGAATTATACTGCGACGTAGCTCAGCAGAGGTTTTATATTGAGGTTGCTAGGTTAGATATTATTCTTTCGACCTTTCTTACCGATAATTGGGTGAAATTCAATTTGCGATATGTCGTTGGCCATAAAAAATATAGACTAATTCAGCATTTGCTAAACGAGTAGATTTAAAAAAATAGAAGAGACAATAGATCAAGCAAAAATGACATCTATCCCTTAAGATGTGATGAAGATCCCTGATTAAAGAGTAGATCATAAGCTTCACTTTAGTTGAGGTATGTCATAGGATCTTGCAGAATTAATGGTTAAATTTAAATGAAATAAAAACAAAAGCTATGAATATCAATATCCAGTTTGTCAAAATGGAGACTAGTGAAAGTTTGAGTGAGTTTATCACCGAGAAACTTCAAAGGATTTTTATGAAATACGAATGGATAATCCGAATTGACGTCTTTATTAAAGTCGAAAATGATCCTACTGAAATGGGGAATATCTGCGACATGGAGGTTAGCCTTCCTGGTCCAAAACTATTTGCTACTTCCAATGAAAAGAATCACGAAATGGCCATAAAAGAAACTATTAGTGATATTGAGAGACAACTCAAAAAACGAAAAGCAAAATTTACAGATCAAAATATATCCTCTTAATTAAAACCAACAGTTAAGTTTTAATCATAAAGACCTAAAGGAGCTACTGAATACTAAGTTTTTTTGATTATTCAGTAGTTCCTTTTTAGCATAACCTAGTTTTTGATGCTTTCGGGTGGTTTGAGTTATTCTATTCAGGCGATGAATTTTTTTTAACAAACCATATTTTGTTTTAAGTGAATTTTTAAGGCTTTTTTTTGAAAACTCAACTAGTAGACTGGCTATGCATCCACGACTCCCTAGTCCTATAAAATCTACTCTTTCTCAAAAAGCAGCCTTAATTTTGTAATTGTTATAAGTTAGCTCTTATCTGTTCCTCACAAGGCATTAATTATGGTTTGAGCTGTTTTTAAAATAAGACTTTTTTTTCTCTGTAAACAGAGTTTTATGCTCTAAATAAAAATTCACAAAGTTTTTATAACACTCATCAGAATCCATTCGCTCATAATCAAACCACTTAAACACAATGAAAATTTGATAAGCAGCATCGGTATTGAATTCATTATCGTAGTGCTCTCGTCTTCCTATTCTTTTTCAACGACTTAGCCAAGGGTTTATATTCTTCTTCTTTTAAAAAGCTGGTCTGATGTAGAAATCGCATTTAAAAGCTCGCCAAGTTTTTGATAAAAAAATAATTTCGTCTTATTTGTCTTTCCCATTAGTTCTATAAACCAAGTTAGTTTATAACTAAATGGTTCTAGTTTAATTAGGTGTTTATAAATTGAAATCCTAATCAAAATTCCAGTTGTTTATAGTCAATTTTTAGCCTTTTTCGTTTGCTTCAGTCCCTAAAGGGAACAAAAAAGGCCTAACGTCATTACCATTATGAACATAATAGCCATTCTAAACTAGAGCCAACTAAATTTGAGTTTAAGCAGGTTTTTAGTTGCTATTAAAAGCATACCCTGTTGTTTACAGACTTAATATTTTGTAGTACTCCAATTTAGTAGATTTGGGTTCCAGGTAGCTGTGCCGCTCATCGTATTGCCTAAAAGAGTTCCCGTGAATAGATAGACATCGGTGTTCGTTGGATCTGAATCAATATCATAAGTTAATATATTTCCGCTTAAAGACCAGGTTCCATAGGAGGTATAAGTTCTAGGCGAGCTAGGTTCATCATAAAGCGTTGTTCTATCTGGGTTAAAAGTGACATCACCATTCGCTGTTTGACCATTGTCATAAGTAATTAAAAAATTCCACATAGTGCCATCTAAGCTTGATCTACTAAAAGATTATTGTGCGCCATAGCTTGTCCCCATTGTAGATTTATTATCACTATTGGTAGCATAAATTCTAAAATAATAGGTCGTATTAGTAACTAAATCAGTAATTGTATTTGTAAAGGTATTTGATGATTCTGTAGTTTTTCTCGTCATCAATTGTAGGATTTTCACTAGTACTCCAGCAAACACCTCGAGAAGTGATTTCATTGGCTCCTTCAGATAATACACTTCCGCTTATTTTTATTGAAGTGTAATTGGCTTCTAGATTACCACTCGTTGTTTCATTTGTTATAGTTGGAGCAAATAATTCATCGGTGTCGTCTGACTCACAGCTTGAAATTAAAATGACAGATAATAGTACAAAAGTTTTTTAAAATATGTTTTATCATAATCAATATGTTTTTATTTACCTACTTCAGAGTTTGGTTGGCTTTTCGGCTTATTCCCAACATTATTTTAAGCCAATTTTATTATTTACTTTTGAACTGAAATAATCTTAATTATGAAGTAAGTTATTGAAACTTTAACGAAAAATTATATGGATTCAGGTAAAGTTTGTTCAAGTTGGAATGTGGGTCTCGAATTATAAATGCCTTTAGATTATACTCATCTATTAAAATTGTAAAGAACGATGATATTTGTCAGCTTTATATTTACGTATCTTTAAAAAATGGATGCATTTAAAAAAGGGAGTAATATTTTTAAAATCCTATCTGAAGCAGTTTCAGAAGGTATAATTATCGTAAATTCCTCTCACATTATCGTGGAGACCAACGACTCCGCCAATCAGATTTTCGGATATGAAAAAGAAGAATTGATTGGGCAGCATTTGGATATTCTCATTCCCAACCAATACCGTCACGGTCATGATAAACATGTGGCTGGGTTTATGAAAAAAGGGCAAAAGCGGCAGATGGGCCGAGGGCGAGATTTATACGGCTGTCGCAAAGATGGCAGCGAATTTCCTGTTGAAGCGGGTTTAAACCCCTTTAGTGTCTATGATAGTAATTATGTAATGGCCTTAGTCATAGATATTTCGGTAAGAAAAAAAGCTGAACAGGAGTTGCAACATTGGGCAAACATCTTTAACGAATCTCTAAATGAGATCTTTATTTTTGATTCTAAATCGCTTCAATTTTTAAATGTAAATAAAGGGGCTCTAAAAAATATAGGTTATTCACTTGAAGAGCTTAAAACCATGACCCCTCTAAACATCAAGCCGGATTTTGATAGAATTCAATTTATTGAAAAAATAAAACCACTTCTTAATGATTCTTTGGATAAGTTGAAATTTAATACTATCCATAAACGCAAAGATGGCACTATATATCCTGTGGAAGTTCACCTTCAAAAATCATCTTTGCGAGAAAACGACATGTTGGTAGCGATTATACTCGATATTACAGAGCAGGAAAAATACACCCAGAAACTAGAGGAAACTGTAGATCAACGCACTCATCAACTCCAAAAAGCTTTAACGAAAGAAAAGGAGCTAGGAGAACTGAAAACCAAGTTTTTGTCTTTGGTTGCTCATGAGTTTAAAACCCCTCTTAGCGGTATTATGACCTCTGCGACTTTAGCTGGAAAATATCCCAAGGAAGAACAGCAAGTGAAACGTGAAAAACATTTAAAAACGATTAGAGGTAAGGTCAAGTATTTGAATAATATCATCAACGATTTTTTATCTATAGAGCGTTTAGAAAGTGGAAAGTTTAATTACTCTTTTACAAACTTTCCTATAAGCAAAGTGGTAAATGAAGTTATTTATGACGCAAATATGCTTTTAAAAGAAAACCAGCATATTGAATATCCAGACCATATAGATTCAATTTATTTGAACTTTGATGAAAAGATTTTAGAACTTATATTGACCAACCTCATCAATAATGCTATTAAGTATTCTTCTGAAGATTCTACAGTTTATATTGTAGCCGAAGAAATTGATGATACATTAGCTTTCTCTATTCGCGATGAAGGCATTGGAATTCCTGAAACAGAACAAAAACATATTTTTAACAGATACTTTAGGGCTGAAAACGCTCTATTGAATCAAGGAACAGGGATAGGTTTAAATATTGTAAAAACCCACTTGGAAAATTTAGGGGGGACTATCACTTTTACAAGTACTGAAGGTGAAGGCTCAGTATTTAAGGTGAAAATTCCTTCGAAGACCTCTTAATAAATAACTATGAAAACAATACTTTTAATAGAAGATGATAGCGCATTGAGAGAGAATACAGCAGAGCTGCTAGAACTCTCAGATTATATGGTACACTCAGCTCCTAATGGAAAAATAGGCATTGAAGCTGCCAAAAAACGACTACCAGATCTTATTGTTTGTGATATCATGATGCCAGAAGTCGATGGTTATGGGGTTTTAGAAGCTATTTCCTTGGAGCCTACCACCACTCACATTCCCTTTATTTTTCTCTCAGCCAAAACTGAACATAAAGAAATAAGAAAAGGAATGGATCTTGGGGCTGACGATTACCTCACCAAACCCTTCGAAGAAGAGGATTTACTAAGTGCTATTGAGAGTCGTCTCGCTAAAGTTAAAATTCTTTCAACAATGAAAGAAACTCCGTCCCATACTAATGAAGGTGAAGGAGATGTTCGAAATCTAAATGAGTTAAAAAATCTTTTTGATGATACAGGAGAGATTTTAAAATTTAAAAAGGGAGAAGTTATTTTTAAAGAATGTGCGCCGTCTCATAGAATTTTTCTTATTCTTAATGGGGTTGTTAAAAGTCATAAAATGGAGGAAAATGGTAAAGAGCTCATTACAGCCTTGTACAAACCTGATGACTTTTTAGGGTTCACCTCTTTTACAGACAATATTCCATACCAAGAAACGGCTACTGCTGTGGAAGAAGTGGAATTGGCGGGTATCTCAAAAAATGAGTTAAATACTATTTTAGTTCAAAATCAAAATGTCTCATTGGAATTAATGAATGTCCTTACAGAGTCTGTTTCTGAAATAAAGAAGCAGTTATTGCAAATGGCTTACAGTTCAGTAAGGAAAAAAACGGCACAAACTCTACTTCAGTTTGCCCTTCTTTTGAATAAAAAACCAGGGGATGCTATAAATATTTCTAGAAGTGATTTGGCAAGCGTAGCTGGCATAGCTCCAGAAAGTTTGATTCGAACTCTATCTGAATTCAAGAAAAAAGGGTTGATTGAAATAGCAGGCCGAAACATAAAAATCCTTCAATTAGAAAGTTTGGCAGAAGTACAATAATCCTTTAGTTGATTTTTATCATATTTATACGTCGCTGACATCGATACTTTTGTTCACACAAAAAGGACGATGCAGCATATTTTAATACCTACAGATTTTTCTCAGCATGCGTGGAACGCCACGAGCTATGCTTTACAGTTTTTTAAGAGTGTAAACACCACCTTTCATTTTTTTCACATCGAAAAGCCAAACGACTTAAGTGACCCCCCCCTAGACTTGGATAGTCTTGTCACCTCAAAGACAGCGTCAGAAGGGAGTTTAAAAATGAAAGAATGGAGGCAAAAGGTGACGGCTTATAATACCTCTACCAATCATTATTTCAAAGAGGAAAGTGTGGAGTCCTCTTTTGTAGAGGCTATAAAAACCTATATCATCAAGCATTCTATAGATTTATTGGTTATGGGTTCTAAAGGAAGTTCTTGCTTTACAGGAAGGACCATTGGCAGTAAAACAGCTAGGGTTATTACACGAGTAAAGTGTCCTGTACTTATAATTCCGGAAAAGGCTGTTTTTAAGAAACCAACCCGTATAGGTCTTTTAACTGACTTTAATCTGGTTTATAAAGATAAGGTTATTAAGACTTTACTGGCTGTGGCAGATATTTATAAATCGTCAATTAGTGTCTTACGCGTAGCACAAGTCGAAAATGCATTAGAGGATTCTCAAAATAGCAACAGGAAATTACTTAAAAACCAATTAAAAGAGGTTTCTCATAGTTTTCATGTGATAGAGAATCCAAATTTAGAAACAGCTGTGCAGTCCTTCGTAGATAGTATGCAGATAGAAATGATAGCCATGATTGCCAAAAATTTGAACCTTTTTCAGCGCCTGCTTTTTAAACCCCAAGACCCAAATAAAAATTATCCTATGCATATTCCATTTTTGGTTTTGCACGAATAAAAAAGGTATAGAATAGTCGATTATGATATTTGTCATTTTACAATCGACTGAGGTGCTTAATTTTAATGTCTCACTGAGGGTTTAAAAGGCCTACCTATAATAATTAGGTTTCCAAGAGCTTGGCTTGTGATTGTCAAATTATTTATGAATTCACGCCTTGAGGTTTTTGATTTAATCTTAAAAAAACGACAATATGCGAAAGATATTGATTCCTACAGACTTCTCCGAAACTGCAAAAAATGCAATACAATATGGTTTGGAGCTATTCAAACATCAGGAGAGTGAATTTATAATTATGCATGCCTATGCAGATGAGGTCTATAAGAATGGGATGGAAATGGATCAACAATTGTTCAATGTGTTTAAAGAAAACACCTGTCTGAAAGTGGAAAATCAGCTACAAAACGAGGTGATAGAATTTTCTGAGCTCTCTTCAAATCCTAAACATGCCTTTACCTACGGAGCCTGTTTTGGAAGCTTAGTGGATGAGACCAATGATCGTGTAAAAAGGGAAAATATCGATCTTTTGATTATGGGGACCAAAGGTAAAACCAACAATAAAGAGATCTCTTTCGGTAGCCACAAGCTCCAAGTTTTAAAATATATTAAATGCCCAGTTTTAGCAATTCCAACAGGCTTTAAAGAGACTTCTCTTCACACTATCGGTTTTGCAACCGACTATATGCTTCCTTTTAAAAAGCGAGAGTTAAGATTACTGAGCACCTTGGCGATGCAGCTCTATGCCGTTATTTATATGGTGTTTATTTCAGATTACAAAAGCTTATCTCGAAGACAACTAGACAATCGTTCCTTTTTAGAATATTGTTTAAGAGAAAACAAGACGGATTTTATCCAAGAAACTGGAAAAAATATTACTGAAGGAATAAATAAAATAGTGCAAGAACAAAATTTCGACATGTTAGTGATGGTAAATCAAAGGCATTCGTATCTAGAAAACTTGCTTTATCATTCTACTATTGAAAAAATAGGCTTACAAATTAAAATTCCCTTTTTAGTCTTACAAAATCTAAATCGCTAACCAAACACTTAATATCATGAAACAAATACTCTTGCCTACAGATTTTTCTGATAATGCCTATAACGCCATACAGTATGCATTGCAAATATTCAAAGAGGATAGTTGTATTTTTTTTATTTTACACACCTATACTCCTGTCATGATCTCATCAGGCAGCATGTTGGATAGCGAAACAGCATTATCTCTTCATACTATAGCGGAAAAAAGTGCTCAAAAAAAGATGAATGCTCTTATAGATAAGATTCAGAGTCAGTTTCCAAACCCAAAACACAGTATAAAAGGGCAGGTTTCCTTTAATTTACTGCTTACTGAAATGGAGAACTTGATTAATGAAAAGAATATAGATGTTGTGGTGATGGGTACTCAAGGAGCTACCGGGGCTAAAGAGGTCTTTATAGGAACACAAACCATGTATGCCATCAAGAAATTGAATTGTCCTTTATTGGCCGTGCCTGCGAATTTTGACTACGAAGCTCCCAAAGATATTTTGTTTCCCACAGATTTTAATCTAAGGAAAACCAACACATATTTAACGATGCTTCGCGAACTTTGTAATAGTCACGTTTCTCGTTTGCACATTTTAAATGCGTATTATGGTTATCCACTCACTGATGCTCAATTTGAAACCAAATCTTTTTTAGACGATTATTTCATCCATACTGCACACTTGTTTCACCTAGGTGAAGGCGGAGATGTACTTGAAGTTATAGAGCAATTTCAGTTAAAGATTAAGATCAATCTGATGGTAATGGTTCATAATAAACATAATTTTTTAGAAAATATACTTTTCAGACCTGTTATCAATCAAGTTGTATATCACACTCAGGTCCCCTTTTTAGTGATTCCTTCTGAAGAAAGACAATAAGGTCAGTTTTCAATCTCAGAACGCTATTTTTAAATACCTCAGCATTCCTAGAAATCAATTGATATGACTAATGGAGACTGATAAATATCATAGTTTGCAAGACGTATCTATTATATTTTTAAAGCTATAAGTACTAATGAAGGATAAAAGCTTTAAAATCATCAAGTCTTCTGGGGAAAAGGCAGATTTCTCTTTGTCTAAGCTACGGAGGAGTTTATTCAGTAGTGGCGCCGATGAACTGACTGTAGATAATATCCTTAATGTTGTTCGAGACGAATTGTATCAGTGTATTTCTACTAAGGAAATTTACAATAGGGCTTTCGCCTTATTAAAGAAAAGTAAATCGATTTATGCCTCTAAGTATAAATTGAAAAAAGCCATCTACGAATTAAGGCCTACTGGGTTTCCTTTTGAAAAATTCATAGATG
>NZ_PJBS01000307.1 GCF_002836055.1 Psychroflexus sp. MES1-P1E | reverse complement strand
AAAATAAACATCCATGAAATACATTATATGTTCTATAGTCTACCTTTTAGTGCTGAATTCAGTTAAAAGTCAGACCCCTAATCGGCAATTAGATTCCATCGTTCATACCTATCAAGACCATAAAGGTTATGACCAAAAGACTTATCCCTTGGGTTTATACTCAAAAGCTTACTACCAACAAGAAGCTGATTTTGCCAGTCAACTCCTTACCGATTTAGCTGAAATGGATAACAGTCAACTTTCAGAAACTGAACAGATTTCATTAGAAATGCTAAAGTTTAAGCTTAAGGAAACAGTGGACTTCTATGAGTTTGAAGCCTACTTAAATCCACTACTGTCCGATTCTGGTTTCCATCTTAGTCTATCTTATGAAGTGAGAGACCTAAACACTTATGAGCAAGTGAAAGTTTACCTCAACAAACTCAACGCTATTCCTACATATGTCGACCAACATTTTAAACTTCTGAGACAAGGCTTAAAAAAAGGCATCACCCAACCCCGAGTGATTTTTGAAGGCTATGAGTCGACTTACGACTCTCAAATCGTCAATGAACCTGAAGACAGTTATTTTTTCGAACCTTTTCATAACTTGCCCTCTACTCTATCAGAATCTCAAAAAGACTCTGTGATTCAAGCAGCAAGAACAGCCATAAAGGCCAATGTCATTCCACAATTTAGACGTATTAAGAGCTTTTTTGAAACGGACTATTTCCCCACTACTAAAACCACTTTAGGGGTCTCAGAAGGACCTCAAGGCAAAGCCTACTATCAAAATCGGTTAAATTACTATACAACCTTGGATCTAACCGCTGAAGACATTCATCAAATTGGTTTGGATGAGGTGGCGAGAATCCATTCAGAAATGAAAGCTATCATAACTAACCTAGGTTTTGAGGGGAGCTTTGAAGAGTTCATCCAATTCCTTAGAACCGATGAGCAGTTTTATGCTAAAACTGGAGAAGATCTTTTAAAAGAAGCCCGTGATATAGCCAAACGTATCGATGCCAAGCTCCCAGCCTATTTCAAGACTTTACCTAGAAAACCCTATGGTGTCTCTAAAGTCCCCGATGCCATTGCTCCTAAATATACCACAGGCCGCTATATCGGCGCTTCTAATGACACTCAGCCGGGGTATTATTGGGTCAACACTTACAACTTACCCAACCGACCTTTATATGTCTTACCGTCCTTAACTGCTCACGAAGCAGTCCCTGGACATCATTTACAAAACGCCCTTAATGCAGAGCTTGGCGATAGCATCCCTGATTTTAGAAAAAACATGTACTTATCCGCCTATGGAGAAGGCTGGGGATTGTACTCTGAGTTTCTTGCTGAAGAAATGGGGATTTATACCACCGCCTATGAGCGATTTGGAAAATTGACTTACGAGCAATGGCGTGCTTGTCGTTTAGTTATAGACACGGGCATTCATGCCATGGGATGGACTCGAGAGCAAGCTGTAAACTATTTCACCAAAGAGACAGCCCTTTCGTTACACAATATAAATACCGAAGTAGATCGCTATATTTCATGGCCTGGACAAGCCGTTTCTTATAAGATTGGTGAGATCAAAATTCGTGAATTACGAGCGAAAGCTGAAAAAATACTTGGCAGTGGCTTTGATATCCGTGAGTTTCATGAAGTTATTCTTGAGCAAGGAGTTGTCACCCTTCCTATTTTAGAACAACGCGTTACCACATATATTGATAAAAATAAAAAGTTAACTCAAAATTAAAAAATTAGTCTCCCAACTTATAAAAATGATGAATTGGACCTGAGCCTTTCCCTAATTTATAATCACCACCCGCTTCGATAGCCTGGTAAATAAATGTTTTTGCTTTTTGAGAAGCGTCTTCTAAACTAAAACCTTGAGCCAAATAACTTGCCAATGCAGAGGATAGACTACACCCTGTACCATGTGTATTTTTGGTTGTAATTCTTGGGGAGCTCAATTTTGTTATCTGTTTTGTTTTTACATTGAACAAAATATCGACAGATTTATCACCTTTTAGGTGTCCGGCTTTAAGTAAAACAGAGACCTTAAACTTTTCGGCCAGAGCTTTTGCATACTCTGAAAACTCCGTAGAATCTTTAATAGTTTCACCTAGTAGAAGCTCCATTTCGGGAACATTTGGAGTCATCACTTCTGCCTGGGGTATTATTTGATGCATCAAGGCCTGTATGGCATCTTCCTGAAGCAAACGATCTCCAGACGTAGCTACCATAACAGGATCTATAACGATATGTTTTGGTTTATAATGTTGAAGATGTTTTGCAACTTCTTCGATAACCTCTTTAGAATGAAGCATCCCTATTTTTACGGCGTCTGCTCCAATATCGTCCATCACCGCTGTAAATTGGTTGGCTATCATCTGAGGAGAAACGCCTTCAATGGCGTTTACACCAAGGGTATTCTGGGCTGTAATAGCAGTAATTACTGTGGCAGAATAAGCTCCGCAAGCTCCAGCCGACTTGATATCAGCTTGTATGCCTGCACCACCTCCAGAGTCACTTCCTGCTATGATTAAAAGCTTTGGGTAAGTTTTCATTTTTAGTCATTTATTATTGATGGTTTTTTAACTCAAACTGGCCATTTTTCCTTGCGATAAGCACTATCCCAAAACATCCATTCCAGTTGTGCAGTCTTCAGAAAAGCTTGTGTCATTTCGCCTCTTACTTTAGACGTGGTATTTTCAGCATAATACTCTGTAATTTCAATAGCGCGATCAACAGACTTTGAAAAATCCTCACCGCCATAGGTATCCATCCACTTTTGGTAAGGATTATTATTTGTGTTGGCAATTGACAGCAAATAATCTCCGACTTCTTTATAAATCCAGAAACAAGGCAAAACAGCAGATAAGCTCACCTCTATAGAATCGTACTGATAAACTTCAGTAAGAAAACCAGTATACAAGCTACAAGTTGGAGATTTCTCTGGTGCCTTAAATCCTTTCAATTGACTTATAAATTCTTTGTGCAAATCTTTTTCAACTTCAATAGTTCCATTCGCAAAACTCATATAATCCAACGAATGATCAGGATCTTTTAATTGGGTAGCAATATTGCCTAATACCTTCCCGTAAATAGATAGATAAAAAGCGTCTTGGTGCATATAAAAATGAAATTGTTCAGCACTTAAAGTTCCTTCACTTAACTCTTTAATGAACGCATGATTTTTAATTTGGTTCATTAATGGATGTACTAAATCCGTTGTTTTCGAAAACCATTTATAGTTCATAATTTATTTATTTTTGATAGTTGACTAATCGCATGGTATTATACCAATTTAAACAAATTCAATCTTGGATTTATCTCTCAAAATGGTGTCATTGAGATTATATATTTCATCGATAAGAAATACTCTAAAACTCCCAGGGTAACCCCCTCTGTTTTGCTGGGCAGCATGTTCACCAGCTATTCCCATGCTTAAGAAACTCGCTATACATGAGACTAATAAATTTTCCTTATTGGCTCCGCAAAAACCAGCAGTAAGAGCCCCAAGCATACACCCAGCCCCTGTGACTTTAGTTAACATGTCATCGCCATTATGAACAAGTGCCGTTGTTTCTCCATCAGTTATAATATCGATTTTGCCTGAAGCTGCAACAATACATTTCCAATCTTTAGCTAGTTGTTGACAAACTTCTACGCCATCCTCACCCTTATCTAAGGAATCCACTCCACGCACTTGAGTTTTTACGCCTGCTAAAGATTTGATCTCGCCAAGATTGCCTTTAATAATATCTACCTTACCAAAAGATCTCAACTTATTTATAAAATCAATTCGTCTTGGGATAGCTGCACAACCTACTGGATCCAAAACCAAGGGTATGTTCAGCTCATCTGCTGCTTTAACAGCTTGTAGCATAGCTAGCTCTTGCTCTTTGGTTAAGGTTCCTATATTTAGGTAAACAGCGTTGGCAAGCTTTGTAAAATCATAAGCTTCATCTGCAGATTCGCACATGGCTGGCGATGCACCAATGCTCAACAATATATTAGCACAATCGTTTATAGTCACATAATTGGTAATGGCCTCTACAAGTGGAGTTTTGGATCTTAAATTGGATAATTGACTGTAAATTTGTTTTTCTAACATAAATTTTAATTTAAAAATGCTTTTTTGAATTTATCTTCACTTAAATCTGTAATGCCGATCTCATTAAAGAACTTCAAAATAGGAAGTTCTTTTTCCGATAAAGATTCAAAGTTTTTGCTAAAACATTTGGTTGTCGCTTTCAAAATATCGTCCATCAAGGGAGTTGATTCTTCTTTTGTATACGCATAGTAAATATCATAAGCTTCCTCTGGGCTTGTTTCAATAAATTGAATAGCCTCTTGGATAGCTTCTACGAATGCATTTACTTTTTCTTTATTTTTTTGATAATATGATTTTGAGGTGAAAAGATCTAAAGCACAAAAGTTAGCAAACCCAGCCGAATCCGCGTCCATATGGATGACATCCATATTTTCATACTGAGCTTCAATACCTTCAAAATTGTAAAAATACAGCCATCCTGCATCTGCACCTTCTTTTATGTGTTTGATAAGGTAGAAATCCTTAGCAACAAATTCAACCTGTGAAGGCTTGATGTTTACGCCTTTTTTAGCAGCATAACGCTTTATAATTTCGAGGCCAATGCCATTGGTTTTATCATTGGAAACTGGAGTGGCAACTTGGATTTTCTCACCTTTCTTTAAGGCCTCAAAAGAAGTTGTTTTCATGATAACACCACCTTTGGTTTCAAAATAAGTTCCAAGAGAAAGAAATTCTATATGGTATTGCTCAATTAAATGCAAAGGTTCGTTAGTCGCGAATTCTATATTTCCTTCAATGAGATCTTGAAGACCGTCATAGTGGTCTGTTGGTACTATCAATTCAAAATCGCTGATTCCATTTTTTTTCAAAAACCCCTTTTCTTCGGCAACGATTATTGGCAGGTGGTCCGGGTTTAAGAACCATTCGATGGCTAGTTTCATTTTATTCTGATTTTGAGATGAGTTTGTTTAATTCTGTGACCGTTTGTCTTATACTTTCAGATTCAAAAATGTCACTTACCAAAGCATATAAATCCGGTTGAAAATCAACAATTTCATTGATGTTTTTACGATTGATTCCCCCTATAACACAAATCGGGACGTTGAGTTCTGCTTTAGCTTTGGAAATAACGTCTTTGCTAACCACATCGGCTTTAGGCTTAGTTTTGGAGGGATAAATAGCCCCAAATGCCACATAATCGGCTCCATCAGCTACCGCTTGTTTTGCGCGTTCTATATCGCCATAGCAGGACACTCCAATAAGCATTTTTTCTCCAACTTCTTCTCGAGTTTCTTTGACGGTCTGGTCTCTAAAACCGACATGAACGCCATCAGCACCTATTTTTTTGGCTAATTGCACTCTGTCATTTATAAAAAAAGTCGCATTTTTTTGAGCACACAAATCTTGTAGAGATTTAGCAATAGGTTCTAGTTCTTGGTCTGTAGAGGACTTATCTCTAAGTTGTATGACTTTTGCTCCTGCCTCCAAGGCTTCTTCTACCTGTTTTACAATGGTAGATTTTGGAGTTAATACTTCGTCTGTAACGGCATAAATGCCTTGTAATGATTTCATTTTTGTATAAAATTAAAAAAACCGCTTCATGTGTATACACGAAACGGTTTATTGATTTTTTTTCAATTTTTGTTTCGTTTTCCTACGCTGATATTACTCAGTTCAGGTTCTAGGATATACTCTCAGCCTTTCGGCACTCCTAACGATTATATAAAAGTAAATAATGTAAGTTAACTTCCGCCCTTCAGCTGTTCTAAATCTCTGGATTTTACATTAATTTTAAGATAAAGCCTGAGCTAAGTAGTGTGAAGCGCTAATTTTTAACGGAAATAAAATCAAAAAAACCTTCTAAATAACTTTGACAGGATTTTTGTCTTCATCTATAGCCACAAAGGTGAATTCTCCAGTCACAGCTTTTTCTCTAAATTCTGTATACATCTCTTCTACAAAAATATCTACCCTAACTTTCAGGCTTGTATTGCCAACATAAGTGACAAGTCCTACTAGTTCTATTATTGTTCCAGCTGGTATTGGTTTTTTAAAATCAATTTTATCACTACTTACAGTCACCATACGTTGTCTACTAAACCTAGTGGCTGTTATAAAGGCGGTCTCGTCCATGGATTGCATGGCAGTTCCTCCAAATAGGGTATCGTAATGATTTGTAGTGTTTGGAAAAACAGCTTTAAAAATGACAGTCTTTGAATTTTCAATCCGCTCTTGAATGGTCATATATTTCAATTATGGTGCAAAGGTAGTTTTTTTACAAACTTAGTTTAATACCAAACTAAATTTATAATGTCGTATAAATAAATTGAATTATACTCCAACGTGGCTCAACACAGGTTGATTGATTGAAGTTAAAAAATATATAAAACCTTAATTATAGTCATTATTTTTGATAAAAAACAGGAGAAAAAGAGACTATTTATGGCGACAGCATAGGTTTAATTTGGCATAATCCATTTAAGTTAAATTTATTTCCTATAAAACAAAACCCCCACATCATTAGATGCAGGGGTTATCACTAATTAAATTATATAGTTTTATTCCTTAATAAATCTTTTGGTCATCGTGTCTTTTCCTGAAGACATCCTTAAGAAATAATTACCTGCGGATAAAGACGATACATCAATCGCCGTATTTAAACCATTAGGTATTAAAGATATAAGAAGTTTTCCTTGAATATCAAAAACAGTCACTTTATCAATGGTTAATGGCGTATTTCCAAGCTCTAGAAACAAGGTCTGTTGAGCAGGATTTGGGTATAGTGCTACTTTGAGAGTCTCAAATACATTTGAACTTAATGTACAGGCTGAGGTAGGATCTAACAATGTAATACTAACTGTTACTTGAGTTTGATTAGCATTAGTATCAATTACTGTATAGGTCACGTCTACCACTTCATTTTCAGGATCGTAATCATCACAGTTGAAATCAACTTGACTTAACTCCTGAGTTGCAATACCACAATTATCGATTGAACCCCCATCTACATCCTCTAGGCTAAGTGTTGCATTACCGTCCTCATCTAATTCTAAAACAATATTCTCTTTCAATAGTATTTCTGGATTTTGAGTATCCTCAATAATGATATCTTGAGTTTGAATACTTATATTACCAGTACTGTCTTCAAATTCCCATGTCACCATAGTACTTTCTAAAATAGGAAATTCTAGACTCATTGTGCCCTGAATTTCAGCTGCATCGCAATTGTCTTCTGAGGTTGGCGCAACAAGCTCCACTACTTCACATTGAGCGACAACATCTTCTAAAACTGCCTGAGTTGGAACGGGCGCTTCATTATCACCAAAAGTGACAGTTACGGAAAGACGGTCTTGGCTTTCACATTCACCTTCTAAGCTAGCAGCATAAAGTGTTTCTCCGCTAGAAATTAGGTAGTCTGCTGCTAGAGCAGTTCCATTACTTTCTTGTGTATACCAAACAACAGTTGCTGCATCTACTTCTAATTCGTCTAATAATGGAACGGAGCAGAAATCTTGCTCTGCTTCGCCCTCTGGTACAAGTACATTACAAGTTCCAGCAGGTAACAGAATTACTGAGTAATCTTCAACCTCTCCCCATACGAAAGATTCGCAAGATGATGGTAAACCATTATATTTCATAGAAACTCGCATTCTTAAGTTTTCTCCTTCTATGGACCCTTCAGGGACTGTAAAAGTTGAACTCACCTCTGGACTTGTTGAAGGCGCACTTGATAAAACTAATTCTCCATCATCCGTAAAATCTCCATTCAGATTAAAATCTATCCAAACATTAATTCCTTCGCCAAAGATTGTTCCCGACCAATCGGGATTAACTGTAATTGTATACGATTCTGCTACTATAAGGTCTGTGGAAAAATTTGTAAAATCTGTATAACCTGATCCAGCTCCAGATTCGTTATCTAAAGTATGTAATCTTACTCTGGCAATGTGCTCATCGGTCGTTGTCTCGCCTGCAGAATTACAATACTCTAAAACAAATTCTTCAGTTGTGAATGTTATAATTTCAGAATAGTCCGATGTGGTATTTTCAGTTAAACACTGAGTACGAATTTGAACTTCATACGTCGTTAATTCTGTAAGACCCTCCAAATTAATGGAATTGGTTTGTAAACTACTTTCTATCCAATCTGTGGTGCCTTCTTCTCTGTATCTGAAATCAAACTCGCCGCCTGGAGCATTATCCCATAATAAAGAGGCAGATTCTGAATCTATGCCACCTACGGTAATTCCAGATGGAGGCACAGCTTCACAAACTATAGGTTCAGAATTTAAGCCCGTTACAATCAAGGTGAAATTTTGTTGCCCATTGGTTAAGTTTCCTTTATGAGTAACTGTAATTGTATACGTTCCTGTTGCATTTTCAATATCCACTCTTTCAAATGGATCTCTTGTATTGTTCCCCTTTTCATTGGTGTTGACGCCGGTTAATCTCCAAGGAAGATACTCGGTTCCAGTTTGTTCTAAGGATATATCAAGATCGTTTACCAATCGCGCTTCATCAGAATTGACTTCTGTTGTTTCTTCACCAGCAGGATCTGTCCAAGAAATAGAAGCTAAAAGTGCGTCCACATCATTACTTTCCACTTCTAAGGTATACGTTTGACCAGGGAGTAGAGACAAATCATTGATGATTACACCATTATCTTTTTGACTCAAACTTTCAGCAGCTCTTTTAGAATTCATTAACCCCCAGCCAAATATTGCATCAGGACCCTCCAAACCAGCATCATCAGCAGTGTGAAGGATTAGACCTTTAAGTGTGGCAGATCTCATATAGTTACCGAAAAGATGATTAGCATGTTGTTGTAGCAATAATGCACTTCCCGTAACATTTGGAGAAGCCATAGAGGTCCCTGAAATAGTGTTATAGGCTGTATCTCCAGAAGCATAAGTCGAAAAAACACCACTACCATTGCCCGTGATATCTGGTTTTATTCTAAGGTCATCTGTAGGACCTTGACTACTAAAAGAGCTTATAGAAACTGAAATCAATTCTCCCTCATCGGTGACATTTGCATCATTTGCACTTGCAACGACCAAATTGTTTTTCGCTGTAGAATGTCCAGTTAATTTATCGTAGCTAGGATTACTGGGATCCAATGGAGATCCATTCCATGAGCTAGTACCATCGTTTCCAGCAGCAACAACCATCAAATAATAAGGTGCATTATAATGAATTATATCCCAATTTCTGGATTCCCCAATGTACCCCCCAAAATAATAGTCTGGTAAATTGTCTGGTCTAAATCCATAGGAGTGATTAGAAACCAGCATACCCTGAGCAGCAGCGGCAGTAGCTTCACTTTTATCGTTGTTCCATTTATAACCCTCAACTTTGCCCTGCGGAGCCATTCCCTTTGCATTTGGAACCACACCAGAAGCCATGATAGTCCCAGTGACATGGGCAGCATGAAAATTTAGATCTAAACCCTCTGAAGCTACATCCATTATTGTAACTCTACTGTTCCCTGAGGTTTGGTATTCTTGGTGGGTCACTCTAGCATGACCACCATCCCAAACATGAGCCGTCATATCTTGCCCATCTAAGTTAAAGCCGGTTGAGCCGTTAATATTTAAATGATTTGTCCTCGTTGAACGAGAAGCATCTACATTATAAGTCTGATAATAAATAGGAGTCCCTTTTTCATCAAATCTTTGGAGTTCTGCATAGCTTCCATCTTTTAGCGTAAGAGAAATCTCTAAATTTCTTCGTTTAGCTTGGTCTAAAACCGATTGTTTTTGGGAGGTAAATACCTCACCAAAATCGATTGAAAGTTGATTTAATAAAGAGGTGTTATATTTAGAAGTAATTCTTTGTTTTTGATCTTCCGTTTGAGAAAAAGAAACTAAACTGATAGAAACAGTAAGACTAAACATCAAAAGCTTGAGGTAATTTGATTTCATGTTTTTTTGTTAATTAATTAAAAATCGCAAAATAGCAAATAACACTCTATTAACATTAGCAAAAACGTTAATTTTTAAGCAAAAAAAGGGCTAACATATATGTTAGCCCTTTTTAATACTAAGATATTTTTACTTTTAGTCTACGTTATCATGAAGAAAAGAATTGTTGGATCTAAAGTTCAAATTGTCTTTATCACCTTCAACACTTGTTCTTGACAAACCTTTTCCTTGAGATTGATTATGATTTAGTTCGATACCTGCACGTTTGTAGGCTGGCTGCTTTTCTATCTCATCGATATTGTTGGTGTTCCTAAATTTATAATTAAACTGCTTCATTTTAGCTTTGCGTTCTGCAGCTCTTGAAGCAAGTTCAGACAAAGGCGTATTCATTGGATCCACCTCATCGCTATCGCCCTTGGGTTCAAACGATCTTGATGGGCTTACAGTTCGCTTTGAAAAATTAATCTCATCAGACTCGTTTGCATTTTTAACCTCATTCCCTTTCTGAGGTTTTGAAGACGGTTTGTAATCCTCCTCCTCTTTCATGAATTCACTAAGATCATACTTCTTAATATTGCGATTTGTTTTTTCATGATAGGACTTAACTTCTTCAGCTTCGTTCACTTCAATATCCCGTGATGATTTAGCTGATCTGCCTGAAGGACTTTCGTCTTCATGATTAGAAAAGTCAAAATTTAGCATTCCTTCTGAAGCATTGTCATCTTCAGAATTAGGCTCTTCCAAAATTTCCAAATCTTCTTCGTTTGCATTAACAATTTCAAAGTCTACGTCTAAGTTGTTTACATCTACTTTGTTTTTGTTGTCATCGACTTCCTCCTTATTATTGTCAAAATTCAATTCATGAACTACTCTGGACTTTTTGATGTTCGATTCGCTTCTATTTGCTGTTGGTCTAGATTGGGGGGCGTCTAGTGGTTTCTTTTTAAACCTCCCAGTAGATAAATTTTGCTCTATTCGCTGATCGTCTTCTAGCGTATGAATGATTTTTTTGGTTTCTGTATTGACAATTTCATCTTGTTGCTCAGTGTCGAACCCAGTGGCAATGACAGTGACTGAGATGGAGTCTTCTAAACTTGGATCGTCACCTACTCCCATGATGATGTTGGCACTATTCCCAGCCTCCGCTTGTATATGATCATTAATTTCTCCAATCTCATCCAAGGTAATTTCATCTGTTCCAGAAACGATAAGTAATAAGACATTTTTCGCTCCTTTAATTTTGTTATCGTTTAATAAAGGGGAGTCTAGTGCTTTCTCTATTGCAGTTTGTGATCTATTTGCTCCAGAAGCTTCAGCAGATCCCATAATGGCTGTTCCGCTGTTACTAAGAACTGTTTTAGCATCACGCAAGTCAATATTCTGCGTATAGTGATGTGTAATAACTTCCGCTATTCCTCGAGATGCTGTGGCTAAAACTTCGTCTGCTTTAGAAAACCCAGATTTAAAGCCTAGATTTCCGTAGACTTCTCTTAATTTATTATTATTAATAACGATTAAAGAGTCTACATTGCTCCTTAATTCTTCAACGCCAAGTTGAGCCTGCTCATTTCGAGTGCGACCTTCAAACTGAAAAGGAATAGTAACGATACCAACCGTAAGAATATCCATTTCTTTTGCAAGTCTAGCAATAACTGGAGCAGCACCAGTGCCTGTTCCACCACCCATTCCTGCCGTGATAAATACCATTTTGGTATTTGAGCTCAATAAGCCTTTTAGATCTTCCCTGCTTTCTTCAGCAGCCTGTTTACCAATATCTGGGTTTGCTCCTGCCCCAAGTCCCTCTGTTAAGTTGACACCCAACTGTATTTTTGTTGGAACGGGGCTATTCTCTAAAGCCTGAGAATCTGTATTACAAACGACAAAATCGACGCCTTTAATACCTTGACTAAACATATGGTTGATGGCATTTGAGCCACCACCACCTACTCCAATCACTTTGATCACATTGGACTGGTTCTTGGGGAGATCGAATGAAATATTTTCGAATTCTGGTTTACTCATAATTAATTTATTTTGGTTGGTATACTACTCTGCGTTGTCTAAAAATTCTTTTAATTTATCAAACCATTTCTCAACAACATTTCTACTTGGTCGTGCTGGTTGCTTAGGTTGTTCTGGAATGGATGGCTCTTCATGAGACTCCTCTTTAGCCTCTGCATTATCATCCGCAGCCGTCTCTTCAGGTTGTTCTGCATTGGCTCCTAGGTGTTCTTCTTCAGCCAATTCTCGCTCTTCTTTTTCAAACACCTTACGTTCTAGCCCATCCATGACTAGACCTACTGCTGTAGCATAAAGTGGACTCGCAATTTCTTTCTCCGTTTCACCAGCCAAATATTCGTTAGGAAAACCTACCCTAGTATCCATCCCTGTGACATATTCTACTAACTGCTTTAGGTGTTTCAATTGAGCGCCTCCACCTGTGATTACTATCCCTGCGATTAACTTTTTCTTTTGTTCCTCGTGACCGTAATTCTTTATTTCAAGATAAACTTGGTCGATAATTTCTACAGCTCTGTAGTGAATTACTTTAGACAAATTCTTCAACGATATTTCTTTAGGATCTCTTCCTCTCAATCCAGGAATCGAAACAATTTCATTTTCTTTATTTTCACCAGGCCAAGCAGATCCAAATTTCACTTTTAGCAGTTCAGCTTGTTTTTCAATAATAGAACAGCCTTCTTTGATATCTTCTGTAATGGCATTACCTCCAAGAGGAATAACAGCAGTATGCCTTATAATACCATCTTTAAAAATGGCTAGATCTGTTGTTCCTCCTCCTATATCTATAAGAGCTACACCAGCTTCTTTTTCTTCTTGACTTAAGACTGAATTGGCCGATGCCAATGGCTCCAAAGTCATACCGTTGAGCTCCAAACCTGAATTTTTTACACAACGACCAATATTCCTTATTGATGAAATTTGACCAACTACCACGTGAAAGTTAGCTTCTAGACGGCCTCCGGACATTCCACGGGGCTCCATAATTTCAGACTGCCCATCAACTTTATATTCCTGGGGTAACACGTGAATAATCTCTTCTCCAGGAAGCATCACAAGTTTGTGGACTTGACTACACAAATTGTCGATATCTTCATCTTCTATCACTTCTTCTACATCATTTCTAGTGATGTAATCGCTATGCTGTAAACTTCTAATATGCTGCCCAGCGATACCCACAGTGACCCCTTGGACTTCAATTCCAGAATTGGCTTCAGCTTGTTGAATCGCCTGCTGGATGGACTGTATAGTTTGAGTAATATTATTGACAACTCCGCGATGCACCCCCAAACTTTTGGTTCTCCCAATGCCTAGAATCTCTACTTTACCATATTCGTTTTTGCGACCAATCATTGCTACAATCTTTGTAGTTCCAATGTCTAAGCCTACTGCAATGTTATCTTCTTCCATCTGTGTAGATTATTACTTTATTGTGCATACCACTTGGTTACCAAATTGCAAATCTATGCGTTTATAGTCGTCTAATTTATTGTACTCCAAAGCTTTTAAATAAAAAACTTTATAGTTTGTCAACTTTTTATCAAGGTAAGAAATCTGACCAAAATTGACAAGAAATTCTCTGTCTCTAACGTTTAATACGTAGTGATTTTTAGATTTTTTTCGGATTGCAATAATATGTTTTTTAAAAAAATCATCCCCCTGAATTTTCATTAAAAGTGGATAAATTTCTTTTAAATCTTTTGGCTGAATACCATAGACCATAGGGACTCTAGAGGAATAGTTTTTAGACAAAGGCATAGCGTGTCCTTCTGAGTCCAAATAATAAAAATCTTTGTCTTTAATCCTCGCAATAGGTTCTCTCTGAAAGATCTTCGCAGAAAGTTTCCCATCCAAACTGTAGTAAGCTTCAGATGATTTAATCATTTCATTAGCATCCAAGGCGCTTTCAAAAATCGCAAGTCTTTTTTCATCCATCAACGAATCTCCATTGGCAGTTATCATATCCTTTAAGATCTGCTCTATTTCTACTTCAGTAATAAACAGTTTGGAAGCATCCATAAATTCTACCTGTAGTGATTTTACCGGTTTTGATTTTTGACGATGATTGGCAAAACCAACCAAAAAGAAGAGGACCCCTACTATCAAAATCAATCTCATACTATGCAAGTTGAATATTTTCATTTTAATAGTTTTGAGATTTTTGATGCTTCTACTCCTATGTCTCCAGCTCCTAGCAAAACTATAACTTCTTCGCTAGCATTTTTAATTCTATTCTGTATATCATTTTTTAAAATAAGTTGCTTTTTAGAATGATCGATCAACTCCAATAAATATTTAGAAGTAATACCTTCAATAGGTTCTTCTCTTGCTGGATAAATATCTAAAAGATTTACCTCATCAAATTGAGCTAAGCTTTTCGCAAACTCATCTGCAAAATCTTTAGTTCTGGAAAAAAGATGAGGCTGAAAAATGACCACAGATTTCTTTTCAGGATGCATTTCTGAAATAGCTTGATGCACAGCGTCAATTTCTTTAGGATGATGAGCATAATCATCGATCACTATTAAAAGATCTGATTTATATAAATAATTAAAACGCCTTTGTACGCCTTCAAAACTAGCCAAGGCTTTGGCAAAGCGACCTGCATAGCTAGGTTTGAAATCGATAGCTAAGCACAAAGCTGCTGCTGCATTGAAGAGGTTATGATGACCTGGAAGTGAAAATTGAATATCCTTAAGGGTGACATCCTTAGACTCAAAATTAAACCTATAGCTACCGTTTTCTATGTTGATATGTTGGATGCTATAGTCGGCAGAATCATTTACAGCTATAGATTGGGCCTGCATATCTAAAGTCGCATTCGCATAAAGATGACCTTTAGGGACCAAATTTGAAAATTCTTGAAATGCTAAAGTCAAACTTTCACTTGTTCCATAAATATCTAAATGATCTGCATCCAAAGAAGTGATCACAGCCGCAGAGGGATGTAATTGAAGGAAAGACCTGTCAAATTCATCTGCTTCTATAACGACTACCTCTTCTCCATCTCCTATGTAATTGGTCTTATAATTTTTGAGAATGCCTCCACAAAATGCGGTTAGCTTGATCTGGTTAGCTTTTAAAATATGAGCTAATATCGCTGAAGTTGTTGTTTTACCATGAGTTCCAGCAACGGCAAGAGTTGGTAAATTTTTGGTGATTTCACCTAGAATAAAAGCTCGCTTATACATGTCAAAACCATAAACTTTGAAATAATTAAACAGAGTGGAATTTGAAGAAATGGCAGGTGTAAACACCACTAAAGTTGACTCCTGAGGAAGGGTTTTCAATACGTTCTCTTTGATATCTTGCTGATAATATACCTCAATACCTTCTTCTTTAAGAGTTTGAGTGAGTTCGGTTTTGGTCTTATCGTAACCTAATACCTGCAATTCTTTTTGGTTGAAATATCTAGCCAATGCACTCATCCCGATACCTCCGATACCGATAAAAAAAATGTGTGTATAGTGTTGTATTGGCTTCATTTACTTTTATTTTCTATGCGTTCAATTTGGTCTACAATGGTCTTTGTCGCATTGGGTTTTGCTAATTTCAAAATATTTTGAGATAGCTTAACTTGAAGCTGTTCACTAGAGATTAAATCTTTAAATACAGATTCAAAATGCTTTTCCAAATCACTTTCTTTTAGCATTATCGCCGCCTCTTTATCTTCTATAGATTTCGCATTTTTAGTTTGATGGTCTTCAGCTACATTTGGCGAAGGAATAAAGATCACAGGCTTTCCTGCTAAACTCAATTCACTCACGGCACCTGCACCAGCTCTTGAAATAATGACATCTGCAGAAGCGTAGGCCAAGTCCATTTTAGAGATAAATTTTTCAACCTTTACAGTGTTGGAATTTAGAGAGGTGTAGCGATCAAAATAGATCTTACCACATTGCCAGATCACTTGAAGATCTTCCGCTTTAAATAACTCCAACCGACTCGATATAAACTCATTGATTCTTTGAGAACCTAAACTCCCTCCTATCACTAGAAGTGTTTTTTTTGAGGGATCAAGTTGAAAGTGCTGTAGTCCCAAGTCCCTCTTGTTTGTGATATCCAGCAAATCCTTTCGAACTGGATTTCCTGAAAAAATAAGTTTTTGTTTTGGGAAAAAACGATCCATCCTTTCGTAAGCCACACAAATAGAATCAGCTTGGCCAGCTAACCATTTATTGGTTACTCCAGCATACGCATTTTGCTCTTGAATAAGGGTTGGAATTTTTAATAGTGAAGCCGTTTTTAGTAGTGGTCCACTAGCAAATCCTCCAGTTCCTATCACGACATTAGGCTTAAACGCTTTGATCAAAGCTCTAGATTTCAACATGGAATTAATCAGCTTTAAAGGAAACAAAAGGTTACCAAGACTTAGTTTCCGCTGAATCCCCGATATCCAAAGTCCCTCAATTTTGAAACCTGCTTCAGGAACTTTAGCCATTTCCATTTTTCCTTTAGCTCCAACAAATAAAAACTCGGCATCTGAAAATCTAAATTTTAATTCTTCTGCAATAGCGATAGCCGGATAGATATGTCCACCCGTTCCTCCTCCTGAAATCATGTATCGCTTCGCACTCATATCGTTTCGCTTAAGACTTCTAACGGGTTTTCTATCGCTTGATTATCTTCTCTCTCCTTCTCTTTGGCTTCAGCTATTGATCTAACTTCGTTATTAGCACTTACGCTAATGACAATCCCTAGAGATAAGCACGTCATCCAAATGGATGTTCCTCCACTCCCCACCAGTGGTAAGGTTTGACCTGTAACTGGTAAAAACTCAACCGCTACGGCTATGTTTACAAAAGCCTGAAAAATAATAGGAATACCCGCA
The DNA here is from genome assembly GCF_002836055.1 of Psychroflexus sp. MES1-P1E. Taxonomy (GTDB): domain Bacteria; phylum Bacteroidota; class Bacteroidia; order Flavobacteriales; family Flavobacteriaceae; genus Psychroflexus. The sequence goes on along the minus strand of NZ_PJBS01000307.1, from coordinate 61,895 downwards.
GCAATCACCAATAACCTGCCGTAGGCTGTTTCTGATTTTGTAACAATAATAGCTATTCTATATAGCATAAATAAGTAAGCTAAGATGACTCCTATTCCACCTACCATTCCCATTTCTTCTACTATAATGGCATAAATAAAATCTGAAGAGGATTGTGGTAAAAAATTACGCTGCACACTTTTACCAATACCATTTCCAGTAATCCCTCCAGTCGCAATGGCTATTTTGGCCTTCTCGACTTGATATTGTTCTTTGGTTTGTTCGTCTTGGGTAAATGTTTCAATTCGACTTATCCATGTATCTACTCTATTTGGAAATAAATCTGGAAAAGCTTTGGCGGTAAGTCCAAATAAAACCAAACTAAGCATCCCAATACCAACAATAGCCCCTGTATATTTCATGGTATAACCTCCTACAAAAGTGAGGATTAAAACTATAAAAAAAATAATAGCGGCTGTTGATAAATTTGCAGGTAAAATAAGTCCTACCACTAAAAATACGGGAACCCACAGCGGGAGGATCGTTTCTTTAAAGGTGTATTCGGTATCTTTAATTTTTGACAAATACCTCGCGACATAAATCAGTAAAACCACTGAAGCTAAAGTTGAAGTCTGGAAGGAGAAGTTAACAATAGGGACTTGTATCCAACGACTTGCATTAGCTCCCTGCATCGTTGTTCCTTGTAGAAGGGTCACAATTAATAATATAATAACAATAGGTAAAAGAATAATAGACAAGCCTCTGAAATAGTGATAAGGTATTTTATGGGTGGCATACAGGATTGAAAATCCTAATACCAAATGGATAAAATGTTTGACCAAATAAGCAAAGGTACTTCCACTCGCTCCGTTGAGATAGGCTAAGTTACTAGAAGCACTGTACACAGGAATGAAGGAGAATATAGCTAAAAGCGCAGCCACGGACCATAACATCCTATCGCCTTTAATACTTTTCAAAAAACCTGTTAGTCCTTGGCTTGTAGACATTTTGTTTATTTTTTTAGGTATTGAATCGCTTCTTTAAACTGTCTTCCTCTGTCTTCGTAATTTTCAAATAGATCAAAACTAGCACAGGCAGGAGATAAAAGCACTGCATCATTATCCTCTGTCAATTCATAAGCTTTTGCAACAGCATCAGACATGTTTGAAGATTCTATGATTGTATCTACACAATTGCTAAAGGAATTGTATATTTTCTGATTGTCTATTCCTAAGCATACAATAGCTTTTACTTTTTCATTGACTAGAGGTAGTAATTCTTCATAGACATTACCCTTATCTACTCCTCCAACAATCCAAACTGTAGGTGCTGTCATACTATCCAAAGCATAAAAAGTAGCATTAATATTGGTCGCTTTAGAATCATTAATAAAGGCTACCTTATTTATTTTTCCTAATTGCTCCAACCTGTGTTCGACACCCTGAAAGCTTTCCATACTTTCTCGGATAGTCTGCTTTCTTATTTTTAATAATCTTGCTGCCGTTGATGCCGCCATTGCATTTCTAGTATTGTGGTCCCCTTTTACAGATAAATCATTAACAGACATAGTAAATAAGTTACGGTTAAGTTTTATATTTATTTTATTATCCTCTATAAAAGCCGAGAGGTCAGCAATTATCCTAGTCTTGGTAAAAGGGATTAACTGCGCTTTTACTGTATTTTTTTCTAGCCAATTCACAATCACCTTATCATCTTTATTGTAAATAAGGAAATCATCTTTAGTTTGATTTTTTGTGATTTTGAATTTTGCCTGAATATATTCTTGGAAATTGTCATGATAACGATCTAAATGATCTGGTGTAATACTGGTTAAAATAGCAATGTGAGGTCTAAAATCTTCTACACCGTCCAACTGAAAACTACTCAACTCTAAAACATAATTATGAAAACTTTGCCTAGCTACCTGTTCAGCAAAACTAAACCCTACATTCCCAGCCATGGACACAGATAAACCTGCATTCTTTAATATATGATACACCATATTGGTCACTGTGGTTTTCCCATTGGAGCCTGTAATCCCAATAATATTAGCCCCTGTAAACCAAGATGCAAATTCAATTTCTGAGACTATCTTTATTCCGCTTTCACGAAGATTTTTGATCACCTCAAGATCATCTGAAATACCGGGGCTTTTTACAATAAGATCTGCCTCTTGTAATCTAGAAACAGTATGCCCCCCTTCTTCAAAGTCGATGTCCTCTTTTTGGAGTTTGGCTCTAAATTTTGGCTTTAGCTTTGAAAAATCAGACAAAAACACATCATAGGATTTATCTTTTCCCAGAATGGCTGCGCCTACTCCACTTTCTCCTCCCCCTATAACAATCAGCTTATCCATTTATCGAATTTTTAGGGTTACAATAGTCATTACAGCAAGTAAAATCCCAATAATCCAAAATCTAACAGCAATTTTTGACTCGTGGAATCCTAGCTTTTGGTAATGATGGTGCAATGGTGACATTAAAAATATGCGTCGGCCTTGTCCAGTTCTTTTCTTTGTGTATTTGAACCAACCCACTTGGAGAATGACAGATAAATTTTCAATAAAGAAAATTCCACACAGGATGGGAATGAGTAATTCTTTACGGGTTGCAATAGCTATTACAGCTATAATCCCTCCAATGGTTAAACTCCCTGTGTCACCCATAAATACTTGAGCGGGATAAGTATTGTACCATAGAAAACCTACTAAAGCTCCAGCAAAAGCGGCAATAAAAACAGTCATCTCTCCTGATCTAGGAATGTTCATGACATTCAAATAATCAGAGAAAAAAACATTTCCAGAGACCCAAGCAAAAATACCTAGGGTAAGGACTATGATCGCAGAAGTCCCTGCTGCAAGTCCATCAATTCCATCCGTCAAATTAGCACCGTTGGAAACAGCAGTCACAATAAAAATGACAACAGGAATGAAAATAAGCCATGCATAGCTTTTGGCGCCTTCACTTATCCAAGAGATTGCTCTAGTATAGTCCAACTCGTTATTCTTGAAAAAAGGAATAGTCGTTGTTGTAGATTTCTCTTCTGGCGAAGTCTCAGAAATCATTTGAACATTATTTGTCGTCGTTACTTTATTATCTGATCGAACTGTAACATCAGGATGAAAATACATCACTGCCCCAACGAATATCCCTAAACCGATCTGCCCAACAATTTTAAATTTCCCTTCTAAACCTTCTTTATTTTTTTTAGAGATTTTAATATAATCATCCAAAAACCCAATAACTCCCATCCAGACGGTGGTAACAATAAGTAGGATGACATAAATATTATTCAACTGAGCCAATAATAATACGGGAATAAGAGTAGACATAATTATGATAAGTCCACCCATTGTAGGTGTACCAGCCTTTTCCTTTTGACCCTTCAGGCCAAGCTCTCTAACGCTCTCTCCTATTTGCTTTCTCTGGAGAAAAAGGATGATACGCTTACCGAAAATCATAGAAATTAAAAGTGACAGAATGATCGCAAATGCAGCTCTAAAGGAGATATATTGAAACAAGCGGGCGCCAGGCAAATCATAATTGTTTTCTAAGAATTCAAATAAATAATAAAGCATATCTTATTTGTTAAGTTGATCTAATAGCTCTTTTACAATTTTTAAATCATCAAAATCTGATCGTACCCCATTAATTTCTTGATAGGTTTCATGACCTTTTCCTGCGATTAAAATAATGTCCCTTTGTTGTGCCAGAATACAAGCTGTCTTTATGGCCTGTTGTCTAGAGGTTATACTCAACGTCTTGGAAACATCTTGAGGCTCTACTCCTTTCTCAATATCTTTTATGATAGAGTCTGGATCTTCTGTACGTGGATTGTCGCTAGTCAAAATCACTTTTGTACTCAAATTCCCTGCAATTTTGCCCATAAGAGGACGCTTAGAGGTATCGCGATCTCCACCACAACCCATTACAGTAATTAGCTCTTCACTTCTTGATCGTATATCATTGGTAGTCTGAAGTACATTTTGCAAAGCATCGGGCGTGTGAGCGTAATCCACAATCACATGTATACCCGATGAAGACAAATGATGTTGGTATCTCCCCTCCACGGGTTTCAACTGACTTAAGTTCTGAAGATTCTCGATATCTTTAACTTCAAGTAAGTCTGCGACTGCATAAACAGCCAACAAATTATAAGCATTAAAATCTCCAATAAACCTTGACCAAACTTCTGTGCCGTTGATATTCAACTTTAACCCAGAAAAGCTTTTTTCTAAAATCTTTACTTTGTAATCTGTTAGGTTTTTAACTCCATAACCAAAGGTTTTTGCTTTTGTATTTTGGAGCATGTAATTTCCATTTTTATCATCTACATTGGTCAAAGCAAATCCTTTTTTAGACAACTGATCAAAAAATCTCTTCTTAACATCTCTGTATTTTGCAAACGTCTTGTGATAATCTAAGTGATCTTGAGATAAGTTAGTAAAAACCCCTCCTTCAAAATTGAGGCCTAAAGTCCTGTGTTGAGCAATCCCATGAGAACTCACTTCCATAAAGCAAAATTCTACCCCAACTTCGTTCATTTCTTTTAAATAAGAATTGATAGTTAAGGAGTCTGGAGTTGTAAGCTTTGTTGAATAATCTTTGTCATCTACTTTGATAACTACCGTTGAAATCAATCCTACTTTATAGCCTAAAACCTTAAACATCTGATATAACAAAGAACACACAGTCGTTTTACCATTTGTTCCAGTCACCCCAATAAGCTTCAAATTAGCAGAAGGATTATCATAATAATTGGAGGCCATTACGGCCAACGCCTCTCGGCAATCTTTTACTTGTATATAAGACACCTCTGGAATAACTTCAGAAGGTAATTCTTCACAAACAACTACATTAGCACCTCTAGCGACTGCCGCTTCTATAAAAGCATGACCATCTGCAGTTTCACCTTTTATAGCTACAAATACATCTTGAACTGAAATTAATCGGCTATCAAAATGGATTTTTTTGACACCTACAGCTGTAGACCCCGTTACAGATTCTATCGCCACCTTATATAATATGTCTTTTAAAACTCTCAACTTGAAATCAGATTTATACGTTGGTTATTAGAAATTTTAGTTCCTTTTTTTATCGATTGCTTTATAACTTTTCCTTGTCCTATTAAATTGACTTGCAACCCTAAATTCTCCAAAATAGAAACCGCATCCATAGCTGGGTAACCAGTTAAATCTGGCATTATAGTTTTATATTTTCGAGAGGTTTCAAAGTATTTTTCATAAGTAGAAGAGGCATAATTGGAAGGGATAGCTTCCCTAAGCATCTCATCTTTAAGAGGAGTATCAATAAAAATCTTTTGAGCAATCTTTTCAAAAACAGGGGCAGCTACAGTGCTTCCATAATAGCCGAGTTTAGGATTTGGTTTATGAATAACCACTACACAAGAATAGGTAGGAGCATCTGCAGGAAAATAACCCACAAAGGATGAAACATAACGCCCAGACTCAATCCAATATTCTGTTTGACAGGTTCCTGTCTTTCCTGCCATAGAAAAGTTGGGGTTGTAAATAGTGCTTCCCGTTCCCTTTTCCACAACTTTTTTCATCATGGCTTGAAGTTTTTTTGCAGTTTCCTTAGAGCAAATACTCTCTTCTAAAATAGGCTCTACATAGGATTCAACTAGTGTGTTTTTATCTCTGACTTCTTTTATAAATTTTGGTTTTATCTTTACACCATCATTGGCGATAGCGTTATAAAACGTGAGGATTTGCAAAGATGTTAAAGAAACCCCATAACCAAAAGACATCCAAGGCAAGGTGGTTCCATACCAATTAGAATCTTCAGGATGTGGAATTGTGGGTTGACCTTCACCTTTAATTCTTAAACCTATCTTTTCATTAAGGCCCATATTGTAGAGGCGATTTACAAATCGCTCTGGATTATCTTTATAATTAGCATAAATCATTTTAGCAAAAGCCGTATTAGAAGAAACCTCAAAAGCTTTTGCAGCTGAGATCTTTCCATAACCACCGCGTTTTGAATCGTAAACTTTTCGATCAAAAAACTGAACTACCCCTTTTTCAGTATCAAAAACAGTACTGGTATCGATCACTCTATCCTCTAAGGCTACCGCCATACTCATCAACTTAAAAATAGAACCTGGCTCATGAGGCTCATATACAGCATAATTGAGTTTCTCGTAATACTTAGTTGAGTTTTTAATTCGACCTAAATTTGAAATCGCCTTAATCTCTCCTGTTTTGGTCTCCATCACCACGACACTTCCATGATCAGCTTCAAACTTTTCCAACTGTGCTAGTAAGGCATGATGCGCAACATCCTGAATATTTACATCTATCGTAGAAACAACATCATACCCGTCTTCTGGCTCAACCTCGTTGACATCACTTATTGGTTTCCATTGTCCTTTAGCGATTTTCTGTTTTAAGCGGTGACCTTGTTTCCCCTTTAAGTATTCATCAAAAGCGCCTTCAAGACCAACGTTTCCGAAACCTACGGTTCGTTCACCAATTTTGCCTAACGGATTTTCACGAACTGTAGATTGCTCGGCGATAAATCCACCCTTGTAAGGGCCTAGGTTAAATAAAGGAAATTCTCTTATCTTGATATAATCTGAATAATCGAGTTGCCTGACAATTAAGACATATCTGTTTTTTATAACACGTGCTCTTTTAAATTTTCGAAGATAATCGTCCTTAGAACCTTTTAGCATTTTCGATAATTCTGAAGCTAAAGCTGAAGCATACTTTTGGAAATTGGCTTCAGAAACAGTAACAGCGTCAAATCTAATATCGTATTTAGGAACCGATGTAGCCAGCAAGTTCATATTGGTATCATAGAGATTCCCTCGGTTGGGTTCGATGTTGAAATTTCTAAACACGGTTTGCTGAGCGATATCCTTATACTTCTGCCCTTCAACGATTTGAATATCAAATAATTTGTATCCCATCCCCATAAACACAAGGGCGAGTAAAGCCGCAATAATGTAAAACCGCCTTAAAATGCTTCTATCTGTTGTCATTTTATGGTGATTTTATATGGACGCTTATCGGACAATCCTATGGAACGCTTCTCCATTTTTTTAGCTACGTTGGATTCCATTTTCTTTTGCATCACCGTTTTACGTGTGTCTACAAATTCGCTTCTTAACTCTTTAAGTTGCTGATTGAGTTCTGCAACTTGATACACTTTTCGTTCTGCACTGTGTGAACTCGCAATCATAATGATAGCCAGCAGAGCACAAAACACAATGAAAACCCAATGGTTAAAAGCACCATCGCTTACCAAAAACTTCCCTTTTAGAATATCTGCTAAACCCGTTTTCATCTTTATAATTTTTCTCCAATTCTTAATTTTGCACTTCTAGACCTCTTGTTTTTCTGTAATTCTGCTGCGCCTGGAGTTATCATTTTCCCCACTTTTTTAAAAGGCACCAGCATATTTCCATAAAAGTCTTTTTCGGGGGCACCAGAAAACTTCCCATCCCTTACAAATCGCTTTACCAACCGGTCTTCTAAAGAGTGATACGAAATAAGGCTTAACTTCCCTCCTTTGGTTATCAATTCTGAAGTTTGAAGTAAAAATTCTTTTAAAGCCTCCATTTCCTGATTCACTTCAATACGGATAGCTTGGTAAACCTGTGCTAAAAATTTGTTCACCTTAGTCGGTGGAAAAAAAGGCGTTAATAAATCATTTAAATCCTTTGTAGATTTAATAGGCTCAATTATTCTTCTCTCAACGATGGCTTTAGCAAGTTTCCGAGACATTTTGATTTCGCCATACTGCCAGATAAGTTGAGCTAATTGCTCTTGGGAATAAGTGTTTAGCAATTCTGAAGCGCCCAAGCCCGTGTTTTGATCCATTCTCATATCTAATTCAGCTTCAAACCGAATGGAAAATCCGCGCTCACCTTTATCAAATTGATGTGAAGAGACCCCAAAATCCCCTAAAATTCCGTCAACTTCATTCACTCCTTCTAGCCTTAAAAAGCGCTTTATAAATCTGAAATTAGCTGGAATTAAGGTAAACCTCGGATCATCTATACTATTTTCTTGGGCATCTTGGTCTTGATCAAAAGCAAAAAGTCGCCCTTTTTCCCCAAGTCGAGATAAAATCTCAGCTGAATGACCACCACCTCCAAAGGTCACATCTACATAAGTCCCTTCGGGCTTTATAGACATGCCATCAACGCTTTCTTTAAGCAAAACAGGTAAGTGGTACGCTCTATTGGTCATTATCATTTCCCATTACATCTTCAGCTAATTCTGAAAATCCTTCAGAATCGCTTATGACTGATTCATATTTATCCTTATTCCAAATTTCCACGATATTTATCGCAGAAGAAACCACGATCTCTTTCTCAATTCCAGCAAAGCCAATGAGGTCTTTTGGAATCAACACTCTTCCATTGGTATCCACCTCTATTACCCTCACACCCGCTGAAAATTTTCTTATAAAATCGTTGTTCTTTTTGATGAATCTATTTAATCCGTTCATTTTGTCCATGAGCAAATTCCATTGGCTCATTGGATACAACTCTAGACAAGGCTGAAACACAGATCGTTTCAAAACAAAGCCCTCTTCGAGAGTAGGGAGCATCTGCTTTTTCAGCGAAGACGGTAGCATAAGTCGGCCTTTTGTGTCAACTTTGCATTCGTATGTACCTATGAGGTTGTTCATAACACATTAGGTTTCAATTTCAAATGTATTGAAATTTTTACCATATTTTACCACTTTCTACCACATTGTGGATAACTTTTTCCTAAAGAAGGCTTTAAGAGTTGTTGAAATACCTATTCACTAGTGGTTTCAGACATTCATGATTTGGCTAAATTGCTGTAGATAAAGCAAATAATTCTAAAAAATCGCTTGATTTGGGCTTAAAACGGCATATTCAACTTCGATAAAACGTCTTTAAAGAGCTTATTTTCATAGAATTAGATTAAACTAGTACAAGTCCTAAAATCAGTGCCCCTTTCTTATTCAAATATCTTTATATTTGAATTTTGAAATTTTAAAAACCTTATGGAAGAACATATAAAGCAGGAAGGGAAATTTAAATACTTTGAAAAGGGTGAAGGGACTCCAATAGTGGTTTTACATGGATTGATGGGTGGGTTGAGTAACTTCGACGGAGTTATGAATTATTTCCCTACAAAAGGGTATAAAGTAGTGGTTCCTGAACTTCCACTTTATGACATGCCTTTATTAAAAACCAATACTAAAAACCTGGCCAATTACATTAAAGATTTTATAGATTTTAAGAATTATGGCAAGGTCATACTAGTTGGAAATTCTCTAGGTGGACATGTTGGTTTATTGACCACCAAATACTATCCAGAGAGCGTCAAGGCTCTTGTGATCACAGGAAGTTCTGGTCTTTATGAGAGCGCGATGGGTGAAAGTTATCCAAAGCGAGGTGATTATGAATACATGAAAAAGAAAGTTCAAGATGTTTTTTATGATTCTGAAATCGCAACACCAGAAATCATCGATGATGTATACAGCGTGGTGAATGATAGAAATAAATTGATAAGGACCCTTTCTATAGCGAAGAGTGCTATACGCCACAATATGTCCAAAGATTTACCAGACATGCATACGCCAACCTGTATCATTTGGGGAGAACAAGATGAAGTCACTCCTCCGGAAGTCGCTGTAGATTTTAATAAACTTTTACCAGACTCTGAGTTATTTTGGATAGACAAATGTGGTCATGCAGCTATGATGGAACATCCAGATGAGTTCAATACCATTTTATACACTTGGCTTCAAAAAAGAAAATTTTAGTCTATTATGAGAATTAAGACTTCAGAATTTGTAATGAGTAATTCGGATGTGACTAAATGTCCAAATTCTCAATTACCGGAATACGCTTTTATTGGCAGGAGTAATGTGGGTAAATCTTCATTGATAAATATGCTCACAGAACGCAATAGCTTGGCAAAAGTTTCAGGTAAACCAGGGAAAACTAGACTTATTAATCATTTTTTGATTAACGATTCTTGGCATCTAGTGGATTTACCTGGCTATGGTTACGCCAAAGTGAGTAAAAAAGAGAAAAAGACCTTCCAAAAATACATTACCGCTTACTTCGAAAAGAGACAGCAATTGGTAAATACTTTTGTCCTTATAGATTCCCGACACGCTCCACAGCCTTTAGACCTTGAGTTTTTAGAATGGCTAGGTAAGAATGCCATTCCTTTATCAATTGTATTTACAAAAACAGACAAATTAAAACCTAAAGTTTTAGAAAATAATATCATTGATTACAAAACCAAATTAATGGAAACTTGGGAGGAGCTCCCTCCTTATTTTACAACCTCTTCTGCCCATAAAACTGGAAGAGATGATATTCTGAATTATATCCATGAGATCAATCAAAGCCTGGTATAATAAATCAAAACCTAGATTTCACTTTTTCTATCAACACCTCTACCTCTTCAATCTCATTAAGTTCTTTACTCGACATTAAAAGACTTAATTCATAGTTATCCTGAAATAAAATCACAGGGAGTTCGTAGAGGCTTTCAAATTTCGATTTGAAATTCTTCTGATATTCATCCTTATGTAAAAAGATAAACTCTATATCAGTTTCCTTTCTAAACGCTTTCCATTTCTTATTCTCTAAAAGCAACCCATAGGTTAAATCACAAAGATTACAATTGTAAGTTTTAGGGCTAAAAAGTTTGTGAGCACTATCCAATAAGCCGTTCGATGCACCGGAATTTGCATTATAGACAAAAATTACGGCTTTATTACTTTTTATCATCATTGGATTTAGCGTCTTCAATATCCATCTTTTCTGCAAAATAAGAACAAAAATCTTTCATGGTTTCTGTCATTTCCTTGTCGTCTGTAGCTCTGTAAAATGTATCGCTCATGCCCACTAAAATTTGATGAAAGAACTTTTTCATTTCATCAATAGGCATTTCCTTGGTCCATAAATCTATGCGTAATGTCTCCTGAGTTTTATCATCCCAAATACTCAAAAAAGCTGCTTTGGTTTCTTCATTATCAATCCCTCCATCTTGAGCGGACCAAGTGAGTTTTTCTGGAATTCTATTTTCGTCGGTTTCTACGTTTATTTTAATTTCAGACTTTTTTTCAATCATTGCTTAAGGTTTATAATTTGATTTTTCAAAAATAGCATCAGACTTCATATTCAGGAGGTCTTTTATACTAGTATTAAGATTTTTATTCATGAAGGCTTTTACTATTTGCCAACCTATATATTGTCCTATTCTAGGAGAAGACTCATTGTCCAATTCCAAATAAAATTTAGAATAAGGAGCTAGGTTGATAAAGCGATCTTCCAAAGTAGTGTCTGTCGAGTAAATCAAGTTTCGCTCTACAAAAAAGGACCAGATTTCAGTTTCATTTTCTTTGGCCCACTCAAATTGATCTTCAGAATAATAAATTTTTGCAGCATTAGATTTAAAAGGAATAAGGATGTCTTTTAAATAAAGGATCTTGCCATAATAAATCATCTCCGATATGAATTTTCTAGACCTCTTTTCATCGATATGTTGCTTAGCAAAGGCATCTACAACTTCGGAAAGCAGGAACTTTCTATCTTGCTGAAAGGCGATATAATCAGCAAAACCTCCATAAAACTTATGGTCTTTTCCTAGATAATTATCTAAAGAGATAAGAAGTAAATCTTCCGTTAACACCAATTTATTTCTATAGTTCACCTCTTCGGCCAACGTATACACTTTCGGGAGTTTATACGACGGGAAATAATACTTAGCGTATTTAAAAAAACGCTCTAAATCTTCTTTTTCTTTGTCGAAATTCGGAAAAGCTTGATTAACCTCCGCATGAATTTGCTTTTGCAAGTCGCTTTGCATTTTTGAAATCCACAAACTATCTGGCACTTGTTCTGGAAATAAACGTGGAAAGTTATTTTTTAGCCTTGGCAAATCCATTGCCGAAGCTTGATCAAATTCTTGATCAAACCGAACCACTTCTAAGTCAATAGTAAGATCTTCAGCCTCTGGATTCATTTTAGAGTTTTGATCACAACTCACCATAAAGCAGCAAAGACTCAACAAAATTAAACGAAATCTCATATTTGAAGACATTTGGTTTTGTACCGGAATAGAATACTTATATTTGATGCAAATGTAATATTTAAAAGGTAAATCATAGCTTATGAAGTCTCAAAAAACGATCGATTATATAGCCAATTGGATGATGGAATATCTTGAAAACAGTGGGCAAAATGGGTTTTTGATAGGTGTTTCTGGAGGAATAGATTCTGCGGTAACCTCTACACTTTGTGCACAAACTGGCAAACCCACCTTATGTCTAGAATTACCTATACACCAACACGAAGACCAAGTGTCGAGGGCAAGAAAACATATAGATCATTTGGAAAAACGATTTGAAAATGTAAGCTCGGTAAAAATTGATCTTTCCGACACCTTCGAAACTTTCAAAAATAGCTTACCAGAAATTGAAGAGATAGATCTAAGAGACTTTTCGCTAGCCAACTCACGGGCTAGATTAAGAATGACAACGCTTTATTATTTTGCTGGTATTCACGGCTATTTGGTTGCTGGTACTGGAAATAAAGTTGAGGATTTTGGTGTTGGATTTTACACCAAATATGGAGATGGTGGCGTAGATCTTAGCCCTATTGCCGATTTAATGAAAAGTGAGGTCTTCGAACTGGCGAAGGACCTTGATATAATAGACGATATACAAAACGCAAAGCCTACCGATGGTTTGTTTGGTGATAGCAGAACAGATGAAGATCAAATTGGTGCCAGCTACAACGAATTGGAATGGGCAATGAATTTTAAAGGTGGAATTTCTAAAATTTCTGACAGAGAAAAAGAAGTTTTAAAAATTTATAATTCCATGAACAGATCTAACCAACACAAGATGCAACCGATTCCTGTGTGTGAAATTCCCAAGGAATTAAGATAATTCGCTTATAGAACCCGATTTAATTTATTGGAAATCAAAACTTCCAATCCATTATATTCCATGGTTTCTATCATCAGTTCGCGATCCACTTCCTCTTTTTGTTCTCTTATGATTTCACTTAAATCTTGAACTTTTTTTCTGATTAAAAATCGACGCAAATTTAAAATGGTTTCCATGACTTCTCTAGGGTCCACCTCGCTTTTATCAATTACAAAAATCTCTTGACGCTTCCAATCGTGTAATTGATTTTTTTCATTTTCCATAATAATAGACGTCACCTCTTGAGACAAATCTGGCTTTAGATGGTTGATAAACGTATCGATCTTCAAGGCTCTTTCTTTTGTATAAATCTCAATAATTAGGGCATATAATTCCTTAAACAAAGGATTAGAAAATTCAACTTCATCCTCTTGAAGTTCTATAAATATTTTTTCAAACACAACATATTCACGTTTTACCTCAGTATGCTTATCCTTATCAAAGTCGTCAAAATCGAAGTCTACATCTACAAATACCGCAGTATTACCCCCATATTTTAGAAGCAACTGAATAATATTTCTCTCTAGCACATACTGCTGATTGACTTTAGAGACAACTGGCTCAATTTTTTTCTCCTTTACAATTTCTAAAGACCCCTGCCTAGGCCGGCGTTGACTTTCTTTTCTTTCCTTAGCTAGAATTTGTGCAAGTGTACTAAAAAGAACATCTTCGGAGACCTCCAAAAGATTGGAGCAGCTTTGGATGTAAATTTCCTGAGTGATTTGATCTGGTATTTTAGAAATAGAATTTACAATATCCCTGACCACTTCAGCTTTTTTTACAGGATCATTTTCCGCATCTTCAAGTAATAAGGAAGCTTTGAATCTTATAAAATCCTGAGCATTGCTATTGAGATAAGTTTCTAACTCTTCTTTGGAATTGGATTTTGCAAAACTATCTGGATCTTCACCATCTGGGAATAAGCAGACTTTCACGTTCATACCTTGTTCCAAAATTAAATCAATACCACGCACAGAAGCTCTTAATCCCGCAGCATCTCCATCAAATAAAACTGTAATATTGTTGGTTAGTCTATTGATAAGTCTAATTTGCTCTGGCGTTAAGGCTGTACCAGAAGAAGCAACTACATTTTCAATTCCTGTTTGGTTAAACTGAATCACATCCGTATACCCTTCCACTAGATAACAGTTGTCTGCCTTAGCAATAGACTGCTTGGCTTGATAAAGCCCGTATAAAACTTTGCTCTTATGATAGACATCACTTTCAGGTGAATTGAGGTATTTTGCCTGCTTCTTATCATTTGTAAGAATTCTACCTCCAAACCCTAAAATTCTTCCAGACATAGAGTGTATGGGAAACATCACCCGACCTTTAAATCTGTCGAAGCGCTTTTCTCCCTTTACGATACTAAGCCCAGTTTTCTCCAAGAACTCTAAACGGTATCCCTTTTCTAAAGCTGAATCTGTGAAGGCTTGCCACTCATCTGGAGAATAGCCGAGATCAAACTTCTCCATCGTTTCTGACGTAAATCCCCTCTTCTTGAAATAACTGAGACCAACTGACTTCCCTTCATCGGTGTGAAGCATTTGCTTGATGAAAAAAGATTTGGCAAACTCATTGACCAAGTACATACTTTCTCTCTCACTAGCCTTTTCTTTTTCTTCTGAAGATTGCTCCGTTTCTTCAACTTCAATATTGTAACGTTTTGCTAAATGCTTTATGGCTTCAGGATAGGTATAATGCTCATGTTCCATTAAGAAAGCAACCACATTCCCTCCTTTACCAGAACTGAAATCTTTCCATATTTGCTTCACTGGAGAGACCATAAAACTAGGAGATCGCTCTTCTGTAAAAGGACTTAACCCCTTAAAATTGCTGCCAGATTTTTTCAACTGAACATAATCACCTATCACTTCCTCTACTCGAGAAATATCAAAGACTTTGTCAATAGTAGATTTACTTATCAATGGAATTTAATTTGAAATAAATGTAAGAATAAAATTATTTTTCTCGATCAATTACATAGTCTATCATCAATTGAAGAGACGCTTTGTAAGTAGAATCTGGATAACGTTGAAGAATTTCTGAAGCCTCACTTTGAAATTCTTTCATTTTAATTTGAGCATAACTAAGCCCTCCTACAGATTTTACATAGTCTATCACTTCATTCACGCGCTTTTTGTCTCTATTGTGATTTTTAACAGAATTGATGATCCAGTTTTTTTCCTTTTTTGACGCTTGATTGATTGCATAAATGAGGGGTAAAGTCATTTTCTGTTCTTTAATATCTATACCAGTAGGCTTACCTATTTTTTGGTCACCATAGTCAAAGAGGTCATCTTTGATCTGAAAAGCCATTCCTATAAGTTCACCAAATTTACGCATGTCCTCCACGTCTTTAGAACCTGGTCTTACAGCAGCTGCACCAAGACTGCAACAGGCGGCGATGAGGGTGGCGGTTTTCTGCCGAATAATCTCATAATAAATATCTTCAGTAATATCGAGTCGGCGTGCTTTCTCAATTTGAAGTAATTCCCCCTCACTCATTTCACGTACGGCCACTGAAATAATCTTTAATAAATCGAAGTCATCGTTATCTATAGATAACAAAAGCCCCTTAGACAACAGGAAGTCACCGACCAAAACCGCTATTTTATTTTTCCATAAAGCATTGATGGAAAAGAAACCACGACGTTGGTTGCTATCGTCCACAATATCATCGTGAACCAAGGTAGCCGTATGGATAAGTTCTATAACAGAAGCCCCGCGATAAGTCCTATCGTTTACCTCTCCTTTAGACACCATTTTGGCGACGAGAAAGACGAACATAGGCCGCATTTGCTTGCCTTTTCTGTTGACGATAAAATGAGTGATTTTATTGAGAAGGGCTACACGAGAAGACATGAAAAGATGGAACTTTTTTTCAAAAAGTTCCATCTCATGAGCTACGGGCTCTTTTATTTGTGAGACAGTTTTCAATGTGCAACAAATATAGAGTTTTATGTCTTAAAAAGGCCTTAAAACCAGGATTGGAAAACAGCTTTACTGTTTCAGAGGATTAAGTGTTAATTTTAAAAAAGTCAAAGCAAACGCAGTTGAACAAATAATTTTTACTGCATTTATAAACTAATTTCAAAAATTTTAACTCTATGAAAAAAATTACTTTTTATTTATTTTAGCGATGATTTCCTTTGTGGATAAATCTCAAGTAACACTCTTTGAAGATAGTTTCGAAGATTATGATGATTTCATTATTTCTGAAATTGGTGATTGGACACTAATTGATGGTGATGGGGGAAATACGTATTCTATCGAGGGTTCAACTTTCCCTAATCAAGGCTATATAGGTTCCTACATCTTTTTTAATCCTCTTCAAGTAGATGCTCCTTTAGATGGAGATGATGCATGGTCTGCTAGAACAGGTGATAAAATTATTAGTGCATTTGCAGCTGTTCCAACTCAAGTTGATGCAAACGATGACAGATTAGTTTCACCTCAAATCACTCTAGGTAGTGATGGTAACACTCTTAGCTTCTGGGCAAAAGCACCGACAGATATTTATGGCCCAGAACTTTTTGACCTTGAAATCTCTACAACTGGTACTGAAGCTGGTGACTTTTTTTTAGTTTTACCAAATCAATCACCTGAAGCTGAAGAATGGACAGAATTCGTTTTTGATTTAGATGGATTTGCAGGAGAAAATATTTATATAGCTATTCGATATAAAGCTAGTGATGTATATGTTTTACATATTGATGATTTTAGCGTAACCGCTACTACTTTATCAAATGAAAGTTTCGAGATATCAGATTTAACTCACTTCTACAGAGCAGGACAACTATCTATTCAATCTAGCTTTAACTTAGACAATGTGTCTTTATTCAACACCTTGGGTCAAGAAGTTTTAAATAAGGACTTAAATCCTGACAATACTTCAGTTAATGTGTCTAGCTTAAGCACTGGACTTTACATCGCTAAAGTTGCTTCAGGAGACCAAGTGAATACATTCAAATTTGTAAAACAATAAGAGTTATCAATTCTTAAGTTTAAACAAAAGCTCCGATCATTGATCGGAGCTTTTCTATTTTAGATACTTTTTTATTTAAATTAAGCGTTAATCTTATTAGCCAGCTGTCCACAAGCCGCATCTATATCCTTCCCTCTAGAATGTCTTAGGGTCACCGTAATATGATTAGCTTCTAGAGCATTAACGTGTTTGGCAACAGCATCATCACTTCCTTGCTGAAACTGTCCATCATCTATTGGGTTGTACTCTATGATATTCACCTTACAAGGAATCAATTGACAAAACTTTACTAAAGCGCTTATGTCCTCTTGAGTATCGTTAATCCCTTTCCAAACAATATATTCATAAGTCACAGATTTACCTGTTTTCTCGTACCAGTATAACAAGGAGTCCTTAAGATCTGCCAAAGGAAATTTTGCATTGAATGGCATAATTTGAGTTCTTATTTCATCAATCGCGGAATGAAGAGATACAGCTAAATGAAATTTAACATCATCGTCTGCCAGTTTTTTTATCATTTTTGGAACTCCAGAAGTGGATAGAGTAATTCGCTTTGGCGACATGCCCAATCCATCAGGAGAGGTGATTTTTTCTACAGACTTAAGCACGTTTTTATAATTCATCAAGGGTTCTCCCATTCCCATGAATACAATATTGGACAATGGAATGCCATTATAAAGTCTACTCTCTTTATCGATAGCGACCACTTGGTCAAAAATTTCATCGGCATTGAGGTTTCGCATTCGTTTCAATTTCGCAGTGGCGCAAAATTTACAATCCAAACTACATCCCACCTGGGAGGATACACAAGCAGTGGTCCTTGATAAGGTTGGAATCAATACAGATTCAACAGTAAAACCATCATGAAGTTTAACGGCATTTTTGATAGTACCATCTTTACTTCGTTGCATCTCGTCTACCTCAATATGATTGATCACAAAATTATCCTCAAGCATTTGTCGAGTCTCTTTGGACAAGTTGGTCATCTCCTCAAAATTGTAAGTCGCTTTGTTCCAAAGCCAATTGTAGACTTGAGATCCCCTGAATGATTTATCCCCTTGAGAAACAAAAAATTCATTCAACTCTTGTTTGCTTAATGCCCGTATATCTTTCTTTGAATTTTCCACATTGCAAAACTAAGTAAAAAAGAGAGGAATCCTCCAAAAAGTATACTAATGGTATTTAGAAAATAAGTCTGATGCTTTATTGTAAGCTGATTCAAAACTTGTCATTTTTATGGAATTCTCCATCTTCTTAGAATTAAAATAAGAGAGCATTTTTTCAGTCTGCATATTTCCGGTCAAATCATCTTTAGCCATAGGGCAACCACCGAATCCCTGTACAGCTCCGTCAAACCTCCTACATCCTCCTTTAGTAGCAGCATCTACTTTTTCGAACCAAGCGTCTGAAGTAGTGTGTAGATGAGCACCAAATTCCATAGTAGGGTATTTAGGAATAAGTGTGGAAAATAAATCTTCGATCACCTCTGGAGTGGAACTCCCTACGGTATCCGATAAGGATAGAATTTTCACTCCGAGATCTGCCAGGATTTCAGTCCACTTCCCTACGATATTCGTGTTCCACGGGTCTCCATAAGGATTTCCAAATCCCATAGATAAGTATGCAACAACAGATTTATTGGACTTATGAGCTATCTCAAGAATAGATTTTAAAACCTCAACAGATTCTGCAATGGTCTTATGCGTATTTCGCATTTGGAAATTTTCGGAAATTGAAAAAGGATATCCCAAATAATCGATTTCTGGAAACTGAGAAGCATCTTGAGCTCCTCTTTGATTTGCTACAATAGCTAAAAGTTTACTTTTAGTAGCAGACAAATCCAGCATGGATAAGACTTTAGAAGTGTCTTGCATTTGCGGAATCGCTTTAGGCGATACAAAACTTCCAAAATCTATAGTATCGAACCCACACCTTAAAAGGGATTGGATGTATTTTACTTTTTCTTCAGTTGGAATAAAAGACTTTATGCCTTGCATCGCATCTCTAGGACACTCGATTAACTTAACAGATTTCATAGGCCAAATATACAGTTTTAAGGTTTTTAGAAAAATGAAATGAGCTTAAAGTAAAATCAGAATAGCTATAGCTATAAAAGTTAAAATTTGAAACCATTTTAAAAAAGAGAAATGACTTGACTTCTGAAACAACACTGTCGAAACCTTACCTGCTAAAACTGAAACTACACTAAAAATAAAAAAGGCCTGAAGCATAAATAAGCCCCCTAAAATGTAAAATTGAAGAACTAAATTGGAGTCGGTATCCCACAAAAAACCTGGGAAAAAGGCTAAAAAAAAGATGGTTACTTTAGGATTGAGCATATTCATAACCAAACCTGTTTTATAATAGCTAAAGCTAGATTTGCTAATTTTGGTTTCCTCACTTGAGGAAAATCCTTCACCTCGAGAAGATATATATACTTTATAAGCTAAATAAAATAAGTATAAGGCTCCTGCGATTTTTATACCCCAGAACAAGGTCTCAGAGTTTTTAATAACCAGCGACACTCCAAAAGCAACCAAAGACGTATGAACAATTATACCAGTCACCAATCCTGCGGCGATGATAAGTCCTCGCCGATAGCCTCCAACCAGGCTTTGAGAAAGAACATAAATAATGTCAGGCCCTGGTGAAAGTGTTAAAAAAATAGAAGCGATTAGGAATGGAAGAATTTGCTCAAGCATGTACTACTTGAGATTACGATCTAGAATAGCTTGATTGATGGCTTTGATAAGACTTGGACCTTCGTAAACAAAACCGGTATACAGCTGAACAAGACTTGCACCAGCATCTAGTTTTTCTAAAGCATCTTGTGGTGTCATAATGCCCCCAACTCCAATAATCGGAAAAGCTTTATTGCTTTTGGTCGATAAAAAGCGAATTACCTCTGTGGACGATTTGGTAAGTGGCTTTCCACTTAGACCTCCTGCTTCATCTTTATGAATTGAAGACAATCCTTCTCTAGAAATAGTAGTATTGGTCGCAATAACACCTGCTATTTTACTCGATATAACAATGTCGATAATGTCCATCAATTGCTCTTCAGAGAGGTCTGGCGCTATTTTTAGCAAAATAGGTTTTGGCTTTTGCTTTTTTTCATTTTTGACTTGTAGGTGATTTAAAAGATTTTGTAGAGGCTCCTTATCTTGCAAAGCTCTTAAGTTGGGAGTATTCGGCGAACTCACATTCACAACAAAGTAATCTACATAATCAAACAGGACTTCAAAACTGAAATCATAATCAGTGATAGCATCTTCATTAGGCGTTGCTTTATTTTTACCGATATTCCCACCAATAAGAATATTTGAATTTTGTTTCAATCGTCTTACAGCTTCCTCTACCCCTTCATTGTTAAACCCAAATCTATTTATAATCGCGGAGTCTTGCTTTAATCTAAACGCCCTCTTTTTTGGATTCCCAGGTTGGGCTTTAGGAGTGACTGTTCCTATTTCAATAAAACCAAAGCCAAGGCTAGATAATTCTTTATAGAGTTCTGCATTTTTATCAAACCCTGCCGCTAGACCAACGGGGTTTTTAAACTTAAGACCAAAAACCTCTCGTTCTAATCTTTTATCTTCAAGAACGAAATTCTTTTTTAAAATTGAAGAAAACCCAGGGATTTTACAAACAAACTTCAAAACGTTGAAACTAAAATGATGTACAGCTTCAGGATCAAACTGGAATAAAATTGGCCTTAAAATTTGTTTGTACATCTTCACTTTAATTTGAATACAAAAATAAAGTAAATCTTAGGATGAGCAACTTTTTATTGGAAATTAATGAATACAAATTCTTATTTTTGAGCAAAATAAGAACAATAGATGATAAATTCTAACACGCTTTTAAATCGATTCCTTACCTATATCAAAATTGATTCACAAAGCAATCCAAATAATGAAAACACACCTAGTACAGAAAAACAGTGGACGATTGCTCATATCTTAAAAGAGGAGTTAGAACGCATTGGTTTACACGATGTTTCTATAGATGACAAGGCTTATATTATGGCAACTCTACCTTCAAATGTTGACCACGAGGTTCCAACGGTAGGTTTTGTATCACATTTTGATACCTCACCAGATTTCAATGCTTCTAGCATTAAGCCTCAAATTCATGAAAATTATGATGGAGGAGATATTATACTCAATGCAGAAAAAAATATAATTTTGTCTCCCGATTATTTTGAGGATCTTAAACTCTACAAAGGTCAGACCCTCATTACGACAGATGGAACTACTCTTTTAAGCGCCGACGATAAAGCGGGAATTACTGAAATCATTATGGCGATGGAATACCTTGTAAACCATCCCGAAATAAAACATGGAAAGCTAAGGGTCGGTTTTACCCCAGATGAGGAAATAGGAAGAGGCGCCCACCATTTTGATGTCGAAAAATTTGGTGCAGCATACGCTTACACCATGGACGGAAGTCAAATTGGCGAATTGGAATACGAAAACTTTAATGCTGCGGCTGCTACCCTTAAATTTAAAGGAATAAGTGTCCATCCAGGCTACGCTAAAGGAAAAATGGTAAATTCGATGTACCTCGCTCAAAAATTTATTGATGTCTTACCAAAAGAAGAAGTCCCAGAACAAACTGAAGGCTACGAAGGGTTTTTTCACCTCTGCAAAATGAATGGGACTATAGAGCTTACTGAATTAAACTATATTATAAGAGATCATGACAAAACAAAATTTGAAGCCAGAAAAGAACTTTTTGAAGGCGTTGTTGCTAAAATGAATAAAACCCACGGAGAAGAGGTTGTAGAGTTAGAAATTCATGATCAATATTACAACATGAAAGAAAAAGTAGAGCCTATCAAATACATTGTAGATATTGCAGAGCAAGCCATGAAAGAACTTAACATCACTCCTGTCCTAAAACCTATAAGAGGAGGCACTGATGGTGCTCAACTTAGTTATAAAGGCCTACCCTGTCCTAACATATTTGCAGGAGGGCATAATTTTCATGGAAAATTCGAGTATGTTCCGTTAGAAAGCATGGTGAAAGCTAGTGAAGTCATTGTCAAAATTGCAGAACTCACAGCACGTCGCTAAATCTTAAAACATAGCTTGATTTTAAGTATATTCGTTCATGTAAGAACTACCATATGAAATTTTTTAAATATATCTTTTTTCTTATTGTTTTAATTTTTGTTTTGGGCTCCCTCTATATTGCAACGGTAAGTGTACATAATCAAGAAACGATAAATTTTGAGACCCCCATCAATGCTAAGCTCTTCGAATCGAAGATTAAGGATTTTTCTAGTTACTCCAACTGGTTTTCTATTGGTGAAGATGAGGCTATAAATCCTAGACTAAGCAACTCTGAGGATTTTGAAAACTCAACACTTTCTTGGCAGAATAGTAAATTTGAAGGTATCAATCTTCAAAACAAATCTAAATTCTCGGATTCACTTGTACAGCAGCTCACTTTAAAAACGTGGTTGAGCCTTTCTGAAATTGATTTAACCTGGAAATTTGAAACTTTAGAAAACAACTCAAACCTTATACTTCACCTAGAATCAAATGCTGATTTTTGGCAAAAAGCTGAATACGTATTTACTGGAATTTCACATTTAGACATCGCTAAAACCTCTATCGAAAATAGCTTAAGCAGCCTTGAAAGCTCTATTCAGAAAGAAATTTCAGTCTATGATATAGCTGTTGTAGGCAAAGTTGAAACCAGTCGATTTTACTTGCTTCACGCTACCTCTGCCGCTAGACTTAACTTTAATAAAATCCTAGAAAAATCTGAGCCCATTTTCAAAAGTATAGAAAACTTTATGACGGAGAAAAAGTTTGAAATCTATAAAGGAAGACTTATTTTATTTGAGAATTTATATGAAAATACCGGTAATCTGATATTTTCTCCTGGAATAGGTTCCCAAGAAAAAATTGCCATCCCTGATACTTATGAGATTTTGTCTAAATCCGTTAGTCAAGGAGCTTATTTTAAAACCAAGCTGACGGGAGACCATATCAATATGGAAGAGCTTATCGAATATAGCAATACCATAGTTGCAAATAGGTCCCTAAAAATCAATACACGGCTAAAACCCTTTCTTGAATTTGAAATCAATTCAAACTCAACTGTTAATCCTTCCAAGTGGATTACCAATTATTATATCCCCATAATTGAATAAATATGAAGTCTGTTTTGCTAGTATTTCTAGGGGGTGGATTAGGAAGTGTTTGCCGATATCTGGTAACTTTATTTTTTAAAACACAAGTTGACTCGAAGTTTAACTTCTTTAGCACCTTAACTGTGAATGTTTTAGGAAGTCTTTTAATTGGACTTTTATTGGGTTGGTTGATGAAATCTGAAGGTCAGTACTCGAATTTACATCTTTTACTAGCGGTAGGGTTTTGTGGCGGATTTACAACGTTCTCCACTTTCTCTTCAGAAAATCTAATTTTATTAAAAAGCAACCTTTACTTAGAGTTTTTACTTTATGCTCTAGGAAGCCTAGTTTTGGGAGTCTTGGCCGTATTTTTAGGTTTTATGATTACTAAAAACTTAACTGCTCATTAGCTTTTAATATCCTTTTGCAGTATTGACTTCGTTCAGTAAGGCTTTTCCATTTTTCATCCTCTTATAGTTGTCTAGCAATTGATTGGCTACAGATTCTGGATCTGTCATACTCGCAATATGTGGTGTGATTTGGATTTGAGGATGTTCCCAAAAGGGGTGAGAACTCGGAAGAGGTTCTTCTCGAAAAACATCTAAGCTTGCTCCAGTTATGATGTCCTGATCTATAGCTTTTAGTAAGTCATCTTCATTAAGGTGCTCTCCCCTAGCCACATTAATTAGGTAAGCTTTATTTTTTAGTTTCCTAAAGAGATCGAGATTAAGAATTCCAGTGGTGAGTTCGGTGACAGGCAATAAGCAAACAAGAATCTGAGTGTTATTTAAAAATTCATCCTGTTCTTTTTCTCCATAAACTCGGATGCCTTCAACTATTTTTGAAGAGTTGGCATATCCTATGACCTCAAACCCATTTTTTTTCAAAACTTTACCAGCTTCTTGTCCGAGAACACCGTACCCCATAATACCAACTGAAGTATGTTTTGGAATTTGATAAGGCTTAGTATTCCAAAGTTTAGCAGATTGATCCTGGAGATGTGTGAAAAGATTTCTAGAGACCGCCAAACAGTTTAATAGGACGAATTGGCTCATATCTTCTGTTAACTGCCCATCGACAATTCTAGTTACCCTTGCCTGTTCAGGCAAATCTTTATCTTTTAAAATATGATTCACGCCTGCTCCCATAGAAGCGATGACTTTAAGATTTGGAAAATCGTTATAAAGACCTTCTGGATGTTTCCAAGAAATAGCGAATTCAACATCTTCTGGACGGTCAATATCTGGATAAATTTGAATATCTAAAGATTCATTTTTAGACATTAATGTGTGTTTCCATTTTTGGGGATCCCTAGTTGTACTTACAATTAATATGGACATGATTATTGACTTTATTCAAAATTATACTTTTTATCCATAGCATAACGCAACAATTCCCCCTTGCCATATAGTTCTAATTTATGGGCCATATTTCTTCTGTGGGTGTGGATCGTGGAAACAGCACAAGCTCTTTCATCAGCTATTTCTTGTGATGTTTTACCTTCAGCAATAAGGTTTAATATATCCTTTTCTGCATTCGATAGATTTGTTTTTGAAGATGTTGAATTAACATCAAACAAGCTAGTAATCCCGTGAAGATGCTTATCGAAATATTTCTGTCCCTTATTTACCTCTCCAATAGCAGTTACCAACTCATCTAGCGAAGATGTCTTCAAGATATAGCCATCCACATCTACGTCTATCATTTTATTGATTACATCGGGTTGATCGAACATAGAGAGAACTATTACTTTTACATTTTTGAAATCTCGCTTAATCTGCCTAGCTAAGGAAACACCATCCATTTTTGGCATTTTAAGGTCTGTAATTACAAGATCTACCGGAGTAATTTTAAGCTGTTTTAAGAAATCCTTACCGTCATTGGCAGAAAATACAAGATCTATGGATTCATTTCCATCAAACCTAAGACTTATACCATCAATAAGAGTTTGGTGATCATCTGCAATTGCTACTCTTATCATAGTGGAATATCTATTATTAATGTAGTCCCACTACCTTCAGAAGAATCTATGGTGAATTCTCCTTTTAAATAGGTGACTCGCTGTTTTATGCCTTGTAAGCCGAAAGACCCTTTTTCTTTAATTTTATTTTTATTGAAACCAACACCATTATCTTCTACAATAATATTTAAGAAATCATCAGATTTAGTAAGTGAAATAGAAGCTGTACTAGCCTGAGAATGTTTAACCACATTGGCCATGGTCTCTTGGATAATTCTAAACACATTAAGTTCTAATTTATCATCCAGTTGATCTTCGGCAGGAATAAAATGAAAGAAATCCACTTCAATCTTACTAAAGGAACTGATGTTTTTACTTAAAGTACTCAAGGCAGGAATGAGGTCATTTTCAGCCATAAGGCCGCTGTGTTTTAGGTGAGCTAGTGATCTGATGTCTTGATAGGTTTGTTCTAGTAGATTGTAAGCTCTCTCAAAACCTATGGGCTTGGAATCTATTGCTTTTAACTCTGTATACAAATGATCAAAATAAGACTTGATAGCTGTAAAATTAGATCCGATATTATCGTGTAAATCACTTGCAAGTCTAGCACGCTCTTTCTCTTGTCCAACTACCAAGGCATCTATAGCCTTAATTTCTTGTTCTTTTAACTCTTTTTGAATTTTATTAATTTCGAGGGCCTTGTTTTTCTGAATTAGGAGTTGTTTCTTTTTTTCATTTTGATAAATCGCAATAGATAAAAATACAAGAAGAATAAAAGCTCCTATTGAAAAATATATAATAAACTGATTTCTTTCATTTTTCTTTTCTAAAACTAAATTCTCCCTCTCTTTTTTTTCCGCCTCAAATTGGGTTAGCGAGATATTTTGTTGCGTAATGTCAATACTGTCACGATAAAGTAAAGATTCATTTAAATATTTATAAGCTGAGTCGGGTTGGTTTAAGGCCTTATAATCTTTAGCAAGCTTTTGATTGATATAAGCGGTTAACTCAAAATCGTAATTAAAATTCCTATAACCATTAGCCTTTTTGGTCCAATACACCGCTCTATCATAATCTCCAATAAAACTATTTAGATCTCCCAAACTAAAATAGCCAAGGGCTGCTTTATGAGGTAAACCCAGTTGTTCATAAATATCAATACCTTTATTATAATAAAATTCTGCTGAATCTTTTTGGATAGCAACATCCGTATAATACATAGCATGATAAGTGTGAACGTTTCCTAACTTATAAATATTGGGATCTTTTTCTAAATAACGGTAGGCGTTATGTATATGATCGAGAAAGCCTGAAGTAGAATCTGGGCCTTCCAAACTCATATAAGCTAACTCAATTTCTAGATCTACCATTTGCATGGGATCTTTAAGTTCGATTGCTATTTTTTGAAATTCATCAAGATAGTCTACCGGTTTTTGGTAAATATCCTCGTTGGCTACAGTGTAAAAAAGGTCTAAATTGATGCGATTGTATCTCACTAAGTCACCTATCTCTTTAAAATAGATTTGTGCCTTGGTGTAGTTAAGCGCAGCAAAATCGAAATTGCTATTCATATCAAAAGACTCGCCGAGATTATAAAAATAGTAGGCCTTTTGCTTAGAATCTAGCGTGGTAGTATCTATACTGTAAAGAACCTTAAATGATTCTTCCAATTGTTTAAACGTATTGTAATAGCGAGTCTTTGCTAGCTTTAAGTTAATTGAGTTTAACGACTCAGACTGAAACAACAAATCCTCTAGTCTTTCAAACTTATTATGTTCAAAAAGACTATCGATTTCAGCTGTTTGAGCTATAGAACTAAGGCTTATTATACTTAAAAGAGAAACCACTAGGGTTTTGGTAAAAAACATATATATTCCTTCTCCAATTTTTTCTAAAGTTAAAATAATATTTAAGAAACCTAAGAACTTCCCATTATATTTTTGATGAGGTCTAAGATGGATTCTTCTCTCCAGTAAAATCTTAAAAGGATAAGTAAGATAATAAATGTAAAAAAACCCAATAACACAAACAGACTTCCTTTATAATACTTATTATGAAGTCCTCTATCTTTGATATATGAATAAATAATAATGGAAACAAACACCACTACAAAGAAAATGATAAAGGCAATACGCCCTGGAGTAAACATAATTTTATATTTTTCACAAAAATACTTTTAAATCTTATGAAAAAGCCATTAGAACATGTAAAAATATTTCATAAAGCTTTCGGACTTGATGTTTCAGAAGTCCAAAAAGCAGATCTTGGACTTGATAAAAACATGCTTCGCTACAAGCTGATGCAAGAAGAAAATGAAGAATATCTAGAAGCAGCTTCTCAAGGTGATCTTGTAGAAGTTGCAGACGCTTTAGGAGACATGCTTTACATCTTATGCGGAACCATCATTTCCCATGGCATGCATTATAAAATAGAGGAAGTCTTTGAAGAAATACATCGAAGCAACATGAGCAAACTAGATGAAAATGGAAAACCGATTTACAGAGAAGATGGCAAAGTTTTAAAAGGACTCCATTATTTTAAGCCCAAACTCAAGAATATTTTAGACCGTTAAAATAGGCCGTGAATTTCACCATCGATTTTATTAAATATCAACCCCAAATCCTCTGGCTTATCAACAAAGTCAAGATCATCAACATCGATGACTAAGAGTTTACTTTTATCATAACATTGAATCCAAGCTTCATAGCGCTCGTTCAACTTATTAAGGTAATCTATAGAAATAGAATTCTCATAATCGCGACCGCGTTTTTGAATTTGCTTTACCAAATTAGGCACACTACTTCTAAGATAGATCAGCAAATCTGGAGCCTCTGTAACAGACTCCATAAGGTCGAATAATGAGGAGTAGTTTTTGAAATCTCTATTAGACATCAAACCCATCGCATGTAAATTGGGAGCAAAAATAAAAGCATCTTCATAAATAGTCCTATCCTGAATAATGTCTGTATTGCTTTCCCGAATTTCGAGAATTTGTCTAAATCTACTGTTCAAAAAGTAAATTTGAAGGTTAAAAGACCATCGTTTCATGTCTTCATAAAAATCTTCCAAAAAGGGATTTTCAATAACATCTTCGTATTCTGCTCTCCAATTATAATGTTTAGCTATAAGTTTGGTAAGAGTTGTCTTTCCTGCTCCAATATTTCCAGCGATTGCAACGTGCATATAATCAATTATTTACGGCGGTTAATCTGTAAGTGTAAAGTACTTTATCGCTGCAAATATAAAGGTTTTGGGCATTGAAATAAAATTGATTGAACGTAATTTTAGGTTTTTTAAAAGAGGTTCTTTGACGTGAGTCCTTTTCAAACAATTCCAAACTCGACTGAGTTTGTACCATCACTTGACTTTTAAATGTCGCAAAGGATATTGCTCCTTCCATACTAAATCTATCCACGACACTTCCAGTGATATTATACTTTGTAAATGAGTTTGAATGCTGAAGCCAACAAAAATTGTAATTGCTTTTGAAATGTAAGATCTCCAGATTTATGGGTAATGAGGTGTTTTGTGTAAGTTCATTTTGATAGTCGAACAATTCCAATTGCTGGATATCTGCATTAAAAATCCACAGTGAATTATCTTTAGAAACACCCACGAAATCAACTGTTTTAAAATCTGAAATAACGCCGAAATTAATACGGCTTATTTCATTTAACCGATTATCTAAAATTACGATGGTATTGGCTTCTTTATAAAACAAAAGAATTTTTAGAGGATTTAATAAATCCACACTTTCGAGATCACCGAGTTGTAAATCTTGAAATTGAAACTTTTGCTTGTTTTCAGTCTTATAAAAAACATTTCTTTCAGAAAAGTAAAATCTATCGTAAACATCCACTCCCCAAAAGCGATCTGCTTGCAAGGTTAAACTATCTATAAGTTTCAAATTTCGTTCTTGAGCATTTAAGCTGGTAGTTATGCTAGTCAGAAGAAAAAAAAGATAGAGCAGCTTCATAAAATAAAATAATTCATCACCATATAAAATAATCCAGAAAACAATCAAAGTTAGACCAAATGCAATCAATGGCATCTGTAATCATATGAAATATTAAGCCTATGCTTATCAGCCTCACCCATTTATTCTTTACAAATATGAAGATAAGGATGTAAATTAGAATCGCTATTTCTAAGTGAAACGTATGAAAGCCTATGCTACATCGGCTGGGATCGAAAATAGGAATTGCCCATAAATGGTCTATATCAACAAGCATTGTAGTCAATAAAACCAAATAGCTTTTCCAAACGTGTTTAGGAGTATACAACCTAGCAATGAAAAAAATCACTAAAAAATGATTTGCGTAATGAACAAAAGTTTGCAACATCGTTATCGTTTAATCAAGTTGCAAAATACAGTTAAACAGCTCTTAAACGCAAGGGGTTTTTGTGAATATATGAACAACTTCCCCGACTAAAACCTTATTTTTGTATCAAAATTTAAGTCATGAGTGATAAACTTATAGCCCCATCTATACTCGCCGCAGATTTCGCCAATTTACAACGTGATATAGAAATGATAAATACGAGTCAAGCAGATTGGTTCCATATCGATATTATGGATGGTGTATTTGTGCCTAATATCTCTTTTGGGATGCCCGTTTTAAAAGCTATTTCCAAACATGCTAAAAAATTCATCGATGTACACCTCATGATTATTGATCCAGATCGATATATAAAGGAGTTTGCAGATTTGGGATCGAATATGCTTACAGTTCATTACGAAGCCTGTTCACATTTGCACAGAAGCTTACAATCCATTAAAAATCATGGAATGCAAGCTGGTGTTGCTTTAAATCCTCATACCAATGTAGAGTTATTGAGAGATTGTATCAATGACATAGATATGGTATGCCTTATGAGTGTGAATCCTGGTTTTGGTGGACAACACTTTATTGAACGTACTTACAAAAAAATAAAACAACTCAAGGCACTGATTCTTGAGGAAGGGGCTGATACTAAGATCGAAATTGACGGAGGAGTCACCGGTAAGAATGCTGAAGAACTCATTGCCTGTGGAGCAGATGTCTTGGTAGCTGGAAGCTATGTCTTTAAAAGTGATGATCCAGAAGAAACAATTTTGAACCTTAAAAATTCTATAAATAAATAGACTATGACTTACGATGTGTTGATTGTTGGTGGTGGACCCATAGGTATAGCTAGTGCAATAGAAGCTAAAAAAAAGAATCTTTCTTATATTATTATAGAAAAAGGAGCCTTAGTTAACTCCCTATATAATTATCCAGACAAAATGACTTTTTTCTCTACGTCTGAAAAATTAGAACTAGATGAAATTCCATTTGTAAGTAATAACAACAAACCTACAAAACAGGAGGCGTTGGAATATTACAGAAGGATCATAGACTACAAGCAAATCCACATTAACCTATTTGAAAAAGTAGAAAAAGTAACTAAGGACAAAAGCTTCTTTAGGATATCTACTAGCAAAGCAGATTATCAAGCCAAGAATATAGTGGTTTCAACGGGGTTCTACGATATTCCAAATCACCTTAATATTCCTGGAGAAGAGTTGGATAAAGTCTCTCACTATTATAAAGATCCCCATTATTATGCTACCCAAAAACTTGTCGTTGTGGGAGCGAGTAATTCCTCTGTAGATGCAGCCCTAGAAACTTATCGAAAAGGTGCAGATGTGACTATGATCATAAGAGGTGAGCAAATTGGGGAACGCGTAAAGTATTGGGTAAGACCAGATGTTCTGAATAGAATTAAAGAAGGCAGTATCAAGGCTTATTTCAATTCTGAATTAACAGAAGTCGGAAAGGATTACGTAAAATTTAAAGATGACCAGGGCCATGTTCAAGAAATAGGAAATGACTTTGTACTTGTTCTTACTGGGTATCGCCCAAACTTTGAGTTTCTTAAAATGATTGGGGTGGCCTTAAGCGACGATGGCCTTTCAATACCTGACTATAATCAGCAAACCATGGAAACCAATCTAAAAGGTGTTTATCTTGCAGGTGTCATATGTGGTGGTATGGAGACCCATAAATGGTTTATAGAAAACTCTAGAATTCACGCCAAAATGATCATGGAAAATATTAATTCTTAAATAATAATTTTTTATTAAGTCTTATTTAACAATTTGATTACCTTTAAATATGTCAAATTTCAGCTTCAAAGAGTCTTTTAAATTTTTAAATTCTTATTTCCTCTCAGAGAAATTAAAAGAACAATTAGAGAAAGTAATTGTTATTGTAGCTATCGTAAGTTTTGGAATCCACTTAGTGGTTATTGGACTTATTGATTTCAATATCTTGGATATAGGCAAATATGATGGGAATTTAATTATTAGCCCCATATCTGCTATCTATACCCCTTTCTCAATTATCCTAATTTACGAGGTTTACCTTTTGGTGTTCTACCTTCCTAAATCCATTACCAATTACATTGGTAAGCAATATGAAATTATTACTCTGATATTGATTCGGAAAATATTTTACGATTTATCGAATCTTGAATTTTCGTCCGATTGGTTTTCCATAGAAGGTGATATCCAATTCACCATAGATTTAATAGCAACTTTAATCTTGTTTTTCTTGATTTTTCAATTTTATAGACTAAATGCTAAAAATAAGGTTAAAAAAGAAGAATTGACCAATAAGACTAAGACCCACATTAAAGTAAAGAATGTTTTTGCAACTATTTTAGTTCCAGTTATTGTCGTTCTCGCCATTTTTTCTCTTGGAAGCTGGCTTTTTGAAACGTTTAATAGTACCGATTACTCATCTACCTCTATCAAAACAGTGAATACCATTTTCTTTGATGACTTCTTTACTGTTTTAATCCTCATAGATGTGCTATTACTACTATTTTCATTTCTTCAAACTGAAGAATTTAGCAGAGTTATTCGTAATTCAGGATTTGTTATTTCAACTATTCTTATCAAACTTTCATTTTCTGCAGATAATATTATCAATACCATCTTGATTGTAGTCGCCGTAAGTTTTGGCGTATTGATACTCTATATTTATAATCAATACTTTAAACTGTATCAAAGAATAAAACCTTAGCTATTTGGATATAAGTCCGTTTCAGTGTACCTTATAAAAAAATGAAAAATAATGTTGGATTTTATAATTATTGGCGCTGCGCAAGCTGGCTTGTCTATGGCTTATGAGCTTAAACAGTTAAAAAAAAATTATGTAATCTTAGATAAAGAAAGCCAAGTAGGGGCCTCTTGGTTAAAGAGGTGGGACTCTCTAACTTTATTTACGCCTTCTGAGTTTAACAATTTAAAAGGTCTTGAATTTCCAAAACCAAAAGGACATTATCCAGATAAATATGAAGTTGCAGAGTATTTTAAGCACTATGTGGATACCTTCAATATTCCTGTTGAATTCAATACTTTAGTCACAGAAATTCAAGATAAATCTGATTATTTTGTTGTCAAGTGCGAAGATGGATTTTATGAAGCAGAGCAAGTCATCATAGCTACAGGACCATTTCATATTCCTTACATACCCCCATTTTACCAAAAAATAGAGGCTTCTATTTTTCAAATTCACAGCGATTATTACAAAAATCCAAGTCAGTTGCAAGACGGAAAAGCGATGGTGGTTGGAGCAGGAGATTCTGGATATCAGATCTTAGACGAAATTTCCAATACGGATAGAGACGTCTATTTTTCCGGAGATACAGAAGTTAAAACTTTACCACGGGAATTTTTAGGTAAAACTTTATGGTGGTGGTTCACTAAGACGAGGTATTTAAGCTTTAGCAAAACGTCTTGGTTAGGAAAAAAGATAAGTGAATCTAAACAACCTATTATAGGAGTGGATGTAAAAGGGATTCTACATAAAGAAAATGTCATTCCAGTCGGAAAAGCCCTCAATGCTAATTCTCATAAAATCGTAACAGAAGAAGCAAAATTAACCGATGTCAGAAATATAATTTGGGCTACAGGATATCGGCCAAAATTTGATTGGATAGAAGGTTTGGAATTAGACAAAAACGGCTACCCTATACATCATAGAGGAGTAAGCAATATCGATGGTTTATATTTTATTGGTTTGCCTTGGTTACATACTAGAGCTTCTGCCACTTTAGGAGGCACCAAAAAGGATGCTGACTATCTAGGAGATTATATTCTGGAAGTAGACTCTAAAAAGGAAAAGATAAAAATTTAAGCATAAAAAAGCCCCGAATATCGAATATAAGGGGCTTTTAGATTGTATGAGTTTATGGCTTAAGCTAAAACTTTTTGTACTTTATCCGCAGCTTCTTTAAATTGAACTGCAGTTTCCACATTAATTCCAGCTTCGTTGATCAATTTCACAGCTTCTTCAGCATTGGTTCCTTGAAGCCTTACAATAATAGGAACATTTATTTGGTCACCCATGTTTTTGTAAGCTTCAATAATACCTTTAGCAACTCGGTCACATCTTACAATACCTCCAAAAATATTGATTAAGATAGCTTCTACTTTTTTGTCCTTCAGAATTAGTTTAAAAGCTTGTTCAACACGTTTTGCATCAGCAGTACCTCCAACGTCTAGGAAGTTAGCCGGTTCTCCTCCAGCAAATTTAATTAAATCCATAGTGGCCATGGCAAGTCCAGCACCGTTGACCATACAACCAACATTACCATCTAGGTTGACATAACTTAAACCAGCTTCTCTAGCTTCAACTTCTGTAGGATCTTCTTCACGCGTATCGCGCATGTTTTGATAATCTTTATGTCTAAATAACGCTGAATCGTCTAAAGTTACTTTAGCATCTACAGCTATAATTCTGTCATCACTGGTTTTCAAAACAGGATTGATTTCGAATAATGAAGAATCACAACCTTCGTAAGCTTTATATAAAGAAGTAACGAATTTGGTCATTTCTTTAAAAGCTTTCCCTTCTAATCCAAAGTTGAAAGCAATTTTACGAGCTTGAAATGGCAGAATACCTGTAGCAGGATCTAT
This sequence comes from Psychroflexus sp. MES1-P1E, assembly GCF_002836055.1. GTDB lineage: Bacteria > Bacteroidota > Bacteroidia > Flavobacteriales > Flavobacteriaceae > Psychroflexus. The sequence continues at coordinate 27,920 of NZ_PJBS01000307.1, read as the reverse complement.
TTCTTCAGTAAATATTTTTTCTGGTGTATTTTCTGCTACACTTTCTATATCGACTCCACCTTCTGGAGAATACATAATCATATTTCTTCCTGTAGCTCTGTTTAATAAAACAGACATATAATATTCTTCTGGTTCATTATCCCCTGGATAATAAACGTCTTCTGTAATAAGAACTTGATGCACCTCCTTACCTTCTTTACTGGTTTGTGGGGTTACCAAATGCATTCCTAAAATCTCTTCTGCTATCTGCTCTACCTCTTTAAGGTTTTTGGCAAGCCTAACTCCACCCCCTTTTCCACGTCCACCTGCATGAACTTGAGCTTTTATAACATGCCACCCAGTTCCGGTTTCTTCAGTGAGTTTTTTAGCAGCTTCAACAGCTTCTTTAGGAGTTTTGGAAAGGATTCCTTTTTGGATGCCGACACCAAAACTGCTTAATATTTCTTTGCCTTGATATTCATGTAGATTCATAATCAGGTTTTATGATATAAATTTGGAGCACAAAAGTAATAATTTAATAGTTGGCTGCAATAATTTAAAAAGGTTTATTAGCAACTTAGCTTTGAGCAAGATTCTTACCATTATAATCTTTAATGTTTCACTTATGACTCCAGATTTTCAGAAAAAACACCTTAACGAACTTGCTCATGCTAAAATGCCTTTTGGCAAATACAAGAGTTACTATCTGGCAGACATTCCAGAATACTATCTTATTTGGTATAAACGAAAAGGTTTCCCTGAAAATAAGCTAGGGCAACAAATGCAAGAAGTATTAGAGATGAAAGTAAATGGACTTGAGTTTATTTTGAGAAAAATCAGAAATACAAATTGAAATTATTTTAAGGTTTTTATCTTCTTATGCAAAAATTAAATGATATTTTTGCATCCCATATAGTCACAAACTTCTGACACAAATGGCCGATACAAAGTATATTTTTGTAACAGGCGGTGTTTCTTCGTCTTTAGGGAAAGGAATAATCGCAGCATCTTTAGCTAAACTTCTTCAAGCAAGAGGCTACAAAGTTACCATCCAAAAACTAGATCCTTATATCAATATCGATCCAGGGACTCTGAATCCTTATGAGCATGGTGAGTGTTTTGTCACTGAGGATGGAGCTGAAACCGATCTAGACCTTGGCCATTACGAGCGTTTTTTGAACGTAAATACCTCACAAGCCAATAATGTCACCACCGGTAGAATCTACCAAAGTGTGATCGATAAAGAGCGAAGAGGAGATTTCTTAGGAAAAACAGTTCAGGTGATTCCTCATATTACCAATGAAATTAAAGAACGTATACAGATCTTAGGTCAAGATAACTCCTACGATATTGTTATCACTGAAATTGGAGGTACTGTTGGAGATATAGAGTCTTTACCATATATAGAAGCTGTGAGACAGCTAAAATGGGAACTTGGAGATCACAATTCCTTAGTCATTCATCTTACTCTAATCCCTTATCTATCTGCTGCCAAGGAATTGAAGACAAAACCTACTCAGCACAGCGTCAAAACACTGATGGAAAGTGGAATCTCTCCTGAAATTTTGGTGTGTAGAACCGAGCATCAAATCAACGATGACATCCGTAACAAAATAGCTTTATTTTGTAATGTCAAAAAAGAGGCCGTCATCCAATCTATCGATGCTGAGTCCATCTACTATGTTCCTAACCTAATGGCAGAAGAAGGACTGGATACGATTACCCTTAAAAAACTTAATCTTGAAGATAATATAGTTCCCAACCTCGATAAGTGGAACTTCTTCGTCGATAAACTTAAAAATGCCACAGAAGAGTTATCTATTGGACTTGTAGGTAAATATGTCGATCTTCAGGATTCTTACAAATCTATTTTAGAATCTTTTATTCATGCAGGAGCCTACAACGATGTAAGGGTGAAGGTCGTTTGGATCAACTCGGAAAAGAAAAAGCACAATGAAACTATCTTCCATCAACTCGATGGACTTTTGGTAGCACCAGGTTTTGGTGAGCGTGGCATCGAAGGTAAAATAAATGCCGTTAATTATGCTAGGACACATAAGATTCCATTTTTAGGCATTTGCCTTGGTTTGCAAATGGCTGTGATAGAATTTTCTAGAAATGTATTGGGACTGGAAGGGGCAAATTCAACAGAAATGAATCCAAGAACTCCACACCCAGTTATCGGTCTTATGGAGAATCAAAAGGACATTCAACAAATGGGAGGCACAATGCGACTAGGGGCTTGGGACTGTGAACTTCAACCTGGCTCTAAGTTAGCTGAAATCTATGGAACTACTCAAATTTCAGAACGCCACAGACATAGACATGAAATTAATAATAAATACGTAAGTGATCTAGAAAGCCATGGCTTAATCTGTTCAGGTAAAAATCTACAAACGGGACTTGTTGAAACTATTGAGCTCGAAGATCACCCATGGTTTGTTGGAGTACAATTTCATCCAGAGTATAAAAGCACAGTAGCGACTCCGCATCCTTTGTTTTTAAGTTTTATAAAAGCTGCAAAAAAACACAGTCATCAATCATAATGGGATCACCTTAGCAAATAATCCTAGATTAATCTTTCTTAATTGAAACAAAATGCTGATTTTTGCAAAGATTTTGTAAAATCAAAATATACAATATATAGTCAATGGAAGAAAAAAAGACATTTGATAAAAACTCTATTATTGGATTTGCACTTATAGGGCTAATTCTGATTGGGGTAATGTACATGAATCCTAATGAGGACATAATTCCTGAACAAGATACTACAGACCAAGTTGAAACCAATACCTCAACAGATCCTGTTTCTACTTCAAAGCAAACTCCCAAAAGATCACAGGAAAATGGAATGGCTAGCAACCTCCAAGATTCAGTAAATAGCGAGCTTGCCAGAAGAGACTATGGCGCTTTTGCTTATTCTGCTTTGCAAGATTTTGCTAAAGATGACGCAGTGACCACCATCGAAAATGAAGTTATAAAATTGGAGATTAGCAACAAAGGTGGACAGATTGTTGAAGCTAAAATGAAACAATATGATACCTATAAAGGCAATCCTGTTTATCTCATAAAAGATGGAAATGCCAATTTTAATATTGAATTTGAAACCAACGATGGTCGTGTCATAAATACAAGTGATCTTTACTTTGAGCCCAATCTTACCACTGAAAATGGAAATCAAGTCTTGACTATGCGTGCTAAAGTCTCCGATCTTGAGTTTCTAGAATTTTATTATGGACTTGAGTCGAAGGATTACATGATGAATTTTAAGATCCGCTCTCAAGGCTTAAACAGTGTGGTTTCTTCCGATCAAGCTAACTTATCTTGGAAAGTTAAAGTTCTAAGGAAAGCTAAGAGTATTTCTTATGAAAACAGATATACAGAAATTAAATACCTCTATGAAGATGAAAAGGACGATTATACAGGGCAAGGCGACGAGGCTGTAGAAGAAGATGAATCTATTGATTGGATAGCTTTTAAACAGCACTTTTTTACATCGGTTTTATTAACAGATACTCCGTTTGAAAAAGGAAAAATGACTTCGCTAAACCTAGTTCAGGATGAACAGATTGATACGGTTTTTACAAAAAATTTCCTTGCTGAAGTTCCCATAAAATTAAATAACGGAGAGTTTTCAGAAACCATGAATTGGTATCACGGCCCTTCAGATTTTGATGTTTTGAGTTCTTATGAACGTAAATTAGATGAAATTGTTCCTTTAGGTTGGGGATTATTCGGCTGGATAAACAGATATATTTTTATTCCGTTTTTTGGCTTTTTAAGTAGTAGCTTGCCTAGTTATGGTCTTGCTATTATCGTCATGACTATCGTCGTAAGAATTGTCTTATCCCCTATTACTTACAAATCTTACGTATCTCAAGCCAAAATGAAAGTTTTGAAACCAGAGATCAATGAGATCAACGAAAAGTTCAAGGACAATGCCATGAAAAAGCAGCAGGAGACCATGAAGCTGTATAGCAAAACCGGAGTAAGCCCATTAGCAGGTTGTATTCCTGCCTTGTTACAAATACCGGTCTTTTATGCGCTCTTTCAATTTTTCCCGAGTGCTTTTGATCTAAGGCAAAAAGGATTTTTATGGGCGGATGATTTATCGAGTTACGATGTAATTTTCGAATGGGATGCCTACATTCCATTGGTATCTTTTGCGTATGGAAACCACGTGAGTTTGTTTCCTATTTTAGCGTCTATAGCCATTTTCTTTTATACCCAAATGACTGCTGGACAAAACATGCAACAAAGCTCTCAGCCTGGAATGCCGAATATGAAGGTGATCATGTATTTTGCGCCGTTCATTATGCTTATTTTCTTTAATAACTATGCGAGTGGTTTATCTCTTTATTATTTTATCTCTAACTTAATTACCATTGGGATTATGCTGGTTATAAAACATGTCATTATAGATGATAAAAAGATTCTCGCTAAGATTGAAGAAAAGAAGAAAAAACCCAAAAAGAAAAAAGGGAAGATTGGCCAAAGATTTCAAAATATTATGGAACAAGCTGCTGAACAACAAAAGAAGAAACAAGAAGATAAAAAATAAATTTATTTCACATAAAAAAAGGAGACCAAAATTGGTCTCCTTTTTTGTTTGATAAAGCTTGTAAAAATTACTGAACACTCACCATACCATTCATACCTGAATGAATCGCACAAAAGTATTTGTTTAGTTCAGCTGCTAACTCAGGTGTAACTGTAAAGTCGAATTGTTGTCCATCAGTTTGAAAGTCAACTGCAGTATCTGCTTCAAATGACCCCTCATTACTTTGACTTAAAAGAGCATCACCATTTGAATTTCTTAGTTCGAAGGGATGAGAATTTGCTCCCAAGATAGTCAATTGATAACGGGTCCCTTCAGTCAAAACCCAAGAGCTATTAGCCACATTTAAGGGAGTTACATTTTCATCACCAATGATTTCACTCACAAAGTAAGATGAGGCCCCATTATTACCAACTGTCATTTCTACACTATTGGCAGATGGTGGTGGGTCTAAATTTAAGTCTGGAAGAATTACACTGCTTGCCACATGAACAACTCCATTGCCCGCTTGCACATCTGTCACAACAATAGCAATTGACCTTCCATTTTGGTCTGTTATTGTAGCATTTGGAGCATCTAGTTCGAATGTTTCACCTAAAGTCTCGATGGTTCCACTTTCAAGTTCGGCTGATGTAATATTAGCATTAGCAATAACATGTGTGTTCAATATAGACGTTAGAATTGTTGGGTCAATATCCGTCAGACTCTCAACGCCTAATTCAGTCAATGCTGTTACAAATGCATCGTTGGTAGGAGCAAATACAGTAAACGGAGCTGGAGCCTGAAAAGAACTCAAGGTAGCTACAAAATCTGGCTGTCCATCCAAGATTAAAGCGTCGACCAAGGTTCCAAATGTTGGATCGGCTATAGCAAAAGTAGTTACATCTGGAATGGTAATGACTTCGTTCACAATATGAACTACGCCATTAGACGCTAAATTATCTGGACCAGTGACAACGGATTGACCATTTAAAGTTATGTCAGTTCCTACATTGACATATAAACTTAAATTATTTTCTACACCAGATAAACTTTCTACAGCTAATGTATTGAGGTAAGCAGTGATAAGATTTGAAGACTCCGCTGCACCCTGAACAACATGATTCATAAGAATATTTTTTACTTGGCTATCGCTTAAATTAGACGTGTCTATATTTCCAAATGCAGCATCGGTAGGGGCGAATACAGTATAGATTCCTGAATTTAAGGCCTGATCCAAACCAGAGCTCAAAAGTAAATCTTCTAATATAGTATGATCTAGACTTTCAGAGATAATTTCAAAAGTAGTTGGATTGTCAGCTATAGGAACCGCCGCCTCATCGCCACTACACGCGAACAGGAAGCTGTTGACTAGTGTTATAAAAATTAATTTAGATAAAAATATTTTCTTTTTCATGGGTATTATTTTTCTTTACAATTTAGGTTAAATAATTTTAGACAAGATGAATCTTATATGAAGAAGTTAACAAAGCTATTTTAACTGAGTCAATATAAACTTTCGTAATTTTGCATTTTAATTTAAGAGTCATGAAAAGAGTTGTTGTTGGTTTAAGTGGTGGTGTCGATTCCAGTGTAGCTGCTTATTTGTGCAAAGAACAAGGGTATGAAGTTATAGGCTTATTTATGAAAAATTGGCACGATGATTCTGTGACAATTAGTGATGAATGCCCTTGGCTTGAGGATAGCAACGACGCCATGTTAGTTGCCGAAAAATTAGGAATCCCTTTTCAGACCGTGGACCTCAGCAAGCAGTATAAAGAACGTATTGTAGACTATATGTTCGCCGAATACGAAAAAGGTCGAACTCCAAACCCAGATGTACTTTGCAACAGAGAAATAAAGTTTGATGTATTTATGGATATCGCAACCTCTCTTGGCGCAGACTATGTCGCCACAGGGCATTACTGCAGAAAAGACAGCATTAAAAAAAACAGTGAAACCATTTATAGATTGTTGGCAGGAAAAGATAAGAATAAAGATCAATCTTATTTTTTATGTCAGGTGTCTCAAAAGCAATTGGCTAAAACACTATTCCCCGTTGGAGAACTTCAAAAAACTGAAGTGAGACAAATCGCTAAATCTCAGAATTTAATCACTGCAGATAAAAAAGACTCTCAAGGTTTATGCTTTATTGGTAAAGTGAAATTACCAGATTTCCTTCAGCAAAAGCTTGAATCCAAGGAAGGCCAAGTGATCGAAATTGATTCTTCTCACGACGTCTTTAAAGCAGAAAAGTCAACGAAAACAGATTCAGAATTAATAACTCAGCTTAAAAAGGATAGCAAAAAATTGAGTTTAAAACCTGAGTTTGGTAAGGTTATGGGCACTCACGTTGGGGCTCATTTTTTTACTAAAGGACAGCGGAAGGGTTTAGCTATTGGAGGTACCAAAGAACCACTTTTTGTCATAGATACCGATGTAGAAAATAATATTTTATACACTGGCCAAGGCAAAACTCATCCTGGACTTCATAAAAAAGGCCTTTGGGTCACAAATGATGAAGTGCATTGGATAAGACAAGATCTGGAATTAAAAGAGGGCGATACCATGGAGGTGATGGCAAGAATCCGGTATAGACAGCCTTTGGAAAAAGCTAAGCTTTACAAGATGAAAGACGAACTTTATGTTATTTTTGAAGATGAACAGACTGCCATTTCTGAAGGGCAATTTGTGGCCTGGTACCACGAAGACGAAGTGTTAGGGTCAGGTGTAATCGCATAATATTTTTTCATGTCTCAAAATAGAATAACTTCATTATTCGGTATTAAGCACCCTCTTATTCAAGCTGGGATGATCTGGGCAAGTGGTTGGAAGCTGGCAAGTGAAGTCAGTAAGGCTGGCGGCCTTGGCATCATTGGTGCTGGCTCTATGTATCCAGATATTTTAAGAGAACATATTCAAAAATGTAAAAAAGCAACTTCTCTGCCTTTTGCAGTCAATGTTCCTATGTTGTATCCAGATTTGGATAAAATCATGGGAATCATTATAGAAGAGGAGGTTCCTATCGTATTTACTTCTGCAGGAAATCCAAAAACATGGACCGCTCATTTAAAGTCTAACGGTATAAAAGTGGTTCATGTAGTAAGCAGTGTAAAGTTTGCCTTGAAATCTCAGGATGCTGGAGTTGACGCTGTCGTTGCAGAAGGATTTGAAGCAGGAGGTCATAATGGACGTGAAGAAACCACCACCTTTACGTTACTTCCCATGGTCAAGAAGGATTTGGACATCCCGCTTATCGCTGCTGGAGGAATTGCAACAGGAGCTGGCATGTTAGCCGCGATGATTCTTGGTGCTGATGCTGTGCAAGTAGGAACTCGATTTGTGGCTAGTGAAGAAGCTTCCTGTCATATCAATTTCAAAAATGAAGTCCTCAAAGCTCAAGAAGGCGATACTAAGCTTACTTTAAAAGAATTAGCTCCTGTAAGGCTTTTAAAAAATAAGTTTTACAATGATATCGAAAGCTTATACACAACTTCTCCTTCAAAGGAAGACCTTAAACAATTACTAGGAAGAGCTAGGGCAAAACAGGGAATGTTTGAAGGTGATCTACAAGAAGGTGAATTAGAAATTGGGCAAATCTCTGGATTGATAGATGATGTTATACCTGCTAAAATAATTGTTGAAAATCTTATTACTGAATTTGAGACTGCCAAACTTAAAGCCAGCCAAATTGAGTTTTAACGTTTCAAGCTCTATTAAATTATTCACCTGCTCTTAGAAACTTTGACAAATCAATAGCTTCAATGTTTAAATCTTTACCATACTGGAAAAGATAAATTGCATCATTTTCATAACCTAAACTAAATTCATTTTTAGTGTAATTAAATTTATTCTCAAGATGCTCAGTATAGCCTTGTATTTCCGTGGAAGATTGAAGAGTTTTAGCATAAGTCAACCTTAAGAGCAAATCCATCATCACATCATAACCTCTCATCACATAGCGGTTTGCAGACGCACCATGCTTGATGTAATAAGCATTGGAAGTTTGGCTATCTGCCGATGCTAAGTGAGATTTTGAAATAGATGGAAATGTAAATTGGAGATCACTGAGATAGTAGTTTGAAATTTCATCATCATAAAATGAATTCCGTTTTGATGTAAAAAGCCTAATGTCGTATCCTTTTCTAGAATAGGATTTCAAAAAAGAAACTGTTGCCTCAGCGATGCCTATATTTTCTGTTTCCAAAATAAACCAATTGGTTTTTAACAAATCTAAATGAGGTTGTATGTCCATCTTTTGCAAGTATTGTGAATCTTCTTGATTCACAACTTTAAGATCTGGAAATGTATAGGTGTATTTTCTCTGGATAGGCTTTGAAATACTATCGGTTAAGATGACCATATTTTCATCACTCCACGACTTTTGAATATAAGTAATTAACAACTCTTGCATAGCTTCGTCTTTGGGAAGCGTACTGAAGAGATTGTTAAATTCAAATTTTGGATTCACCAGTGGAGAAATAACAGGCACGTTGTCTCTCGAGAGGAAGTTGGTGACTTTCTTAAGACTTGGGTCCAATAATGGACCAACTACAGCCTGATATTTTTTAAAATCCTCAGTTAAAAGTTGGCTAACATGAGAGGGATCATTCCGAGTATCATAAACATCCATATTTACTGAGATTCCTCTTGCAGATGCAGAATCGATAGCCATTTGTATCCCTTCATAAAAATCCAGCGAAATTCTTAGCAGATTACTATTTTTCAATAGGGAACCAAAATCAATACTATCAATTTTAGTCCGCTCTAAATTTAAAGGAAGCATCACCGCAATAGATTTTGTATCAAAATACTTAAGCTTATCCTCAAAAGTGAATTTTTGATATTTAAAAAATTCAGCCTCATCTATTTGAGGTATTTTTAGAATAAGACCTTCACTCATACCTTCAAATTTCAAAGAAGGATTGGAAGCTAATAAGTCATATTCTGTAACATCGTAATTTTCAGAAATAGATTGAATAGAATTTTCACGATCTACCTCTAAGTAAACATAGTTTTCATCTCTAGGTCTTGGAAAACTCTTAATTTCAACAGGACGCTTGATTTTCACAAATTGCCCTGGTTGGATTTCTTTTTCATCAATACCGGGATTAAGCGCTTCTAATTGTTCTACGCTGAGCCCATATTTTTTTGAAATTCCATACTTCGTTTCATGAGGTAAAACAAGGTGCATTAAAGAACTAAATTCAGAGTTTTTAATACTCTGATTAATATCTAAATCTTTGTCTTTAAGTTCGTATACAGGGATTCTAAGTATATCATTATAGTCTAATCCCCTTTCAAAAAGAAATGGATTATACGTTTTTAAATCTTTGACTTTTAAATTATAAGTCTTTGAAATACTATAAAGCGTCTCTTTGGGACTTACATCATAGGAAATTAATTTAACAGTTGAATTTAAACTAAAATTAGGCTGAGCGGGAACTACAAAAAGGTGCCCCGATATATCTTTAAGGTCGCTTATAGAGGGATTCAACTTTCTTAAGGTTAATAAATCTACCTGGAATTTTGAAGCTATTTCTTGAAGATTTTCACCTTGTTCTGCCGCATAACTTTTGAGGTCTTGCGCACTCAGATTCACAAAGGCTAACACTAAAATACTACTTAAAATAAATCTTTTCATTATTCCCATTCTATAGTTGCTGGTGGTTTAGAACTAATATCGTACACTACTCTATTAACGCCTTTAACACGATTAATTATCTGATTAGATACTTTTTGGAGAAAGTTGTAAGGTAAATCTACCCAATCTGCCGTCATCCCATCTGTGGATTCTACGGCTCTTAAGGCGACTACTTTTTCGTAAGTTCTTTCATCTCCCATTACGCCAACGGAATTTACAGGAAGTAAAATTGCTCCTGCCTGCCAAACTTTGTCATACAAGTTCCATTCTCTTAACGCATCAATAAAAATGGCATCAACTTCTTGTAATATACTTACTTTTTCTTTGGTAATTTCTCCTAAAATTCTAATGGCTAAACCCGGTCCAGGAAAAGGATGTCTTCCCAGAAGTTTTGGATCGATGCCCATCTCTGCTCCTACCCGTCTCACTTCATCTTTAAACAACATTCTTAAAGGTTCAACAATTTTCAATTTCATGAAATCCGGCAAACCTCCTACGTTGTGATGTGATTTTATGGTTGCAGAAGGTCCATTGACAGAAATAGACTCTATGACATCAGGATAGATAGTCCCTTGAGCTAAAAAGGTAGCGTCCTTTACTTTAGTGGCTTCATCATCAAAAACCTCGATAAATGAATTTCCTATTTTCTTTCTTTTTTGCTCAGGGTCAGAAACACCATGCAAAGCATCTAAAAATAAATCTGTGGCATCCACCCCTTTTACGTTTAAACCCATGTGTTTATACTGGTCAAGAACAGAGTCGAATTCGTTTTTCCTCAGTAGTCCGTTATTCACAAAGATGCAATGTAGATTCTTACCGATAGCTTTGTGAAGCAAGGTTGCAGCAACTGTAGAATCTACTCCACCACTTAATCCTAGAATCACTTTATCGTCTCCAATTTTTTCTTTCAAGTCAGCTAGCGTCATATCTACAAAAGCAGATGGAGTCCAAGTTTGTGGAACTTGAGCAATATGAACTAAAAAGTTTTCTAAGAGTTGTGCACCGTCTTTAGAGTGATAGACCTCTGGATGAAACTGAATTCCATAAGTGTCTTCTCCTTCAATTCTGTAGGCTGCATTAAGCACGTCGCTTGTACTCGCTATTCTTATAAAATGATCTGGCAAAGACTCGATGCTATCGCTATGTGACATCCATACTTGGGATTGCTCAAGGATTCCTTCAAAAAGCAATTCTTTATCTTTTATAAAGGACAGGTTGGCTCTTCCAAATTCTCTGGTATTAGAACCTACAACTTCACCTCCAAAGTTGTGTGCCATAAATTGAGCACCAAAGCAGACTCCCAGAAGTGGAATTTTTCCCTTAATCTGACTCAAATCTGGTTGAGGGGCTTCAGGGTTTCTACAGGAAAAGGGACTTCCTGAAAGTACCACAGCTTTAAAAGCAGATAAGTCTTCAGGCAATTTATTGAAGGGATGGATTTCACAATAGATGTTTAACTCGCGTACTCGCCTAGCGATGAGCTGTGTATATTGAGATCCAAAATCGAGAATAAGAACATTTTTTTGCATAGGCAAAAGTATAAATTTGAGACAAAACTGGCTTCCGTTTAGCTGCTATTTTTTTACTTTTAAGCAAAAAATGTTAGACCAAATTTTAAAGGATTTAAAAAGTGAAGTTAGATTTGGATATCTCAAAAAAAAACATCCCTTTAGGTATGTGAGTTTAGCGAGTATTGAAAATGGTGCCCCTACCCAGCGCACGGTAGTTTTAAGAGATGCTACAGATGATTTTGACCTTATCATATACTCAGACAATAGAAGTGATAAAGTGCAACAATTAGAAAAAAACTCAAAAGCGAGCTTACTGTTCTACCATCCTAAAAAACTTTTGCAGATTAAAGTTGAGGGACAAGTGGAGTTAGTAAGATCTGGTAAGGCTTATGAAGACTACTGGAGTCGAGTACAAGGAAAGTCACAAAAAGATTTTATCACCAAACATGCCCCAGGAACACCCATAGACAATCCAGACCACGTTGACTATAAAGAGGATGAACATCACTTTTGCGTTTTAAAATTAATTCCCGAAACCTTAGAATACCTTCAATTAAGCAGACCAAACCATGTAAGAGTTAGGTTTGATAAGTCTAATCAGTGGGAAGGACACTATTTAAACCCATAAAAAAAGCGACCAATTGGCCGCTTTTAGTTTATTATTTATGACTGAAGACTACTCAAGGTTGTCCTCTATATTACGTTGATAAAAACTACTTACCGTTTGAATAGCGCCTAAATGAACAGTTACATATCCATAAAAGGCTAGTACATGTGCAACACCAAATTCTTTACCATCATTTAGGTTAGCAGACTTGGGTTGACCAATTGCAGTAATATTGTCGTTAGCACTTGGCGAAAAAAAATTAATTTTAAACACTTCGATGACAAAATGAATTTGATGTATGTTTAATTATAGAAAGTGTTTAAGGGATATTGAGATACTTATGCGTTTGCAACGAAATCCTCCATTGAGGATGCTTCATGACGTACTCTACAATTTGTGGAGTCATTTTTTCTCTGACGCTCCACTCGGGTTGTAGAAAAAGTTCACAGTCATCGCCTACTTGTGATGCTTGCTCTTCAGCAAATTTAAAATCATGTTTATTAAAAATAATGACCTTTAACTCGTCTACTTTTGGATAAATTTCTGGTTTAGGTAACTTATTTTTTTTGGGAGATAAACAAATCCAATCCCAAACCCCAGTCAAGTCGTAAGCTCCAGATGTTTCTATATGAATGCTAAGTTCGTTATCTTTCAGGCCTTGGGTAAGCATAGACATATCCCAAGTAAGAGGTTCACCACCTGTAATCACGATAGTGTTACTATATTTTTTAGCATTTTCAATAATAGATCCTATTTGTGTGGGAGGATGCCGTTCTGGATCCCAGCTCTCTTTCACATCACACCAATGGCAACCCACATCGCATCCTCCTATTCGGATAAAGTAAGCTGCTGTCCCAGTATGATACCCTTCACCTTGGATAGTATAAAACTCTTCCATAAGGGGTAACATTACACCTTTTTGAACGAGATCTTCGATTTTTTCATTTTGCATGCTACAAATATACTGAAAGCTTTTTTCGAAATAAAATATAACAAAAGTCTTCTCATAATAAATGACACTAAATCTTATTAAGTACGAGACTTTATTTATTTTTGAAGAAAAATTTAAATGAAACTTTTATCCCTATTTGGAAGCTTGCTTTTAGTTTTGCTTGTGAGTTGTGATGGTTCTACCTCTAAAACACTTATCAGCAAAAATCAATTAGGCCAACTTACCCCAAAAACAGAAATTAAAGACTTAAAAACTATTTTAGAAACCGACTCTATTGCTGATTTTGATATTGAAACTAGATTTGGAAAGACAGAAGAAATCGAAATATATGATAGCAAAGGGAATGTATCTTTAATTGTAGAACCTAAATTCAAAAATGACACATTACTCACTATCGATGAAATTCAAATTTTAGACTCCAGATATAAAACAGAAGAAGGTTTAGGTATTGATAGCAATTTTAAAGCCATCTATAAAAATTATAAAATTGATAATATCCAGAATAGCATCAATAGTGTTATTTTAAACATCAATGTAATTGGAGCCTATATCGTGATTGATAAGAAACATCTCCCTAGTGAATTGAGATTCGATTCTGAAATTAAGATTGAAGCCAATCAAATTCCAGACGAAGCTCCTATTAAGTACTTTTGGTTAAAGTTTAAGGATCTAGACTAAAGCATAAAGTCTTATTTTTAAAGTTTTCCCTCAACTATCTCGGTCAACCTTATGAAAACATCTAAGAAAATAGTTAACAAATATCTCCCAAAAATCATAGGTCTTCGGTTGAGTTCACTCTATCTTGTTAATCCAGACAAAGCCTTACTGAAGGCCTATGAATTATTTTCTTCTCCAAGAAAAGGAAAAGTAAGACCAGAACAGGAGGTGTTTTTGAATAAAGCCAAATCAACTGCGATTGAGCATGATTCAAAAACAATACAAACCTATCACTGGAAAGGCAATGGCAAAACCGTCATTCTTATTCATGGCTGGGATAGCAACACCCATAGATGGAAAGATCTTATTGAAGATCTTCAAAAAAAAGATTTTAATATAGTTGCTTTTGACGCACCAGCACATGGCTATTCTGAAGGAAAATTACTTAATGTCCTTATATATTCGAAATGTCTGGATCAATTACTGAGTCTTTACCAACCAGAAATTGTTATTGGACATAGCGTAGGAGCAATGACTGTGGTTTATAATCAATATTTAAAGCACAGCATCCATGTAGAAAAACTAGTTTTGCTTGGCGCTCCATCTGAGATGAGTGAAATCATGAGCGATTATAAACGGGTATTGAACCTCAACGTTAAATTCATGTCTTCTCTAGAAGCTTTCTTTAAAGAAAAATTTAGTTATACCTTTAGTGAATTCTCTATTGCAGAATTTGCCAAAGGAGTACAAAAAGACACATTAATTATCCATGATCGTTACGATAAAGTAGCTCCAGTTGAAGCCGCAAAATCAATTCATAAAAATTTAAAGGACTCCATCCTTAAGATTACAGAAGGTGCTGGCCATTCCCTTAATAAAAGTGAAATTCGAGATGATATTTTAAAATTCTTAACCAACACCTATGAATAAAGAGTCTATTCGGATTAATAAATATTTAAGTCAAGCTGGCTTCTGCTCAAGAAGAGAAGCAGATAAATTGATGGAACAAGGTAGAGTCACCATTAACGGTGAATACATAGAAATGGGAACTAAAGTTAATTCCGGTGATAAAGTTTATGTAGATGGAAAACTTGTGGAGAAAGAGACTGAAGAAAAAGTCTATCTAGCGGTATACAAACCTAAAGGTGTCGTTTGCACTACGAATTCTAAAGTCGAAAAAAACAATATTGTCGATTTTGTAGATTATCCTACTCGAGTTTTCCCCATAGGACGGCTAGACAAAATGAGTGAAGGCCTAATCCTAATGACAAATGATGGTGAAATCGTAAATCATATCCTTAGAGCAAGACATTTTCATGACAAGGAATATCTAGTTACTGTTAACAAGACCATAACCGATGATTTTATTGAAAAAATGAGAAAGGGTGTTCCAATTTTAGACACCATGTCAAGAAGATGTGAAGTAGAAAAATTGGGGGATAGGAGTTTTAAAATAGTCTTGACACAGGGGCTTAACCGTCAAATAAGAAGAATGTGTGAAGCCTTAGACTATAGAGTAAGAACCCTGAAGCGCACAAGAATAAAAAACATTACTTTAGATGTGGAGAAAGGAAACTATAGAAACCTTACTGAAGAAGAAATAAAAGATTTGTACACTAACAAATCATAAAGATTAAAACAAAAAAATACTACCATGACGTCTTTAGCCCCCTTCCACCTTGCTATCCCTGTAAATAATCTAAGCCAAGCAAGATCATTTTACAGTAACACCTTAAGCTTTAAAGAAGGTAGGAGCGATTCACATTGGGTTGATTATGACTTTTTTGGTCATCAATTTGTTATTCACGAAGACAAAACCCATCAACCTAATCCAAATGCCTTCAGTGTAGTGGACGGTCATGAAGTTCCTATACCCCATTTCGGTGTTGTTTTGGCATGGAATGATTTCCATGAGTTCGCAAAAAGGTTAGAGAATTTGAATATCGACTTCGTTATTGAACCCTACATAAGATTTCAAGGAAAGCCTGGCGAGCAGGCCACACTGTTTTTTAAAGATCCAAGTGGAAATGCATTAGAATTTAAAAGCTTTAAAAATACAGATCAAATCTTTGCTAAATAAAAATGGATAAACTCTCACCAAGACTTGTTAGACAGCTCTTCATTCTATTGATTATTCTTTCTCTCGGAGGTCTTATTTTTGGAGAACTCCTCCCCTATATCTCGGGAATATTAGGCGCAATTACCTTTTATGTTTTATTGAGGGGTCTTATGAGATGGATGCTCAATAATGGCTGGAACCCAACTGTAAGTGTCAGCATATTGATGGTCGCCTCCTTTATTTTAATTCTTGTTCCTGTCTTAGGAATTATTCTTATGCTTTCTTCCAAAGTAAGTAGCGCTATCCAGAATTCAGAAAAAGTCATTGAAGCCACAAAAGCTCAGTTGGTTCAGATTGAAACCATGTCTGGAATTAATCTCGGAGAAAAAATTGACAGTACAGCCGTAACCGATTGGTTATCTAACAATTTACAAGGGTTGGCTGGAGGAACTTTTGAAGTTTTTATCTCGATTAGTATCATGTATTTCTTATTATATTATATGCTACTCAATCAAAAAAAGCTAACGATATCTATGGAGACCTATATCCCTATCGATGTAGAAAATCTAAAACTCATCGCTAAAGAGTCTGCAAAGAAGGTGAAAGCAAACGCCATTGGAATCCCTCTTGTTGCTCTTTTTCAAGGCATCATTTCTTTGATAGGATATTGGATTTTTGGAGTTCAAGAAGCTATGTTTTGGTTCGTCATAACCACTATTGGTTCAATGATCCCATTTGTTGGGACAGCAATTGGTTTTATCCCGGTAACTTTATTGTTTTACTACCAAGGAGAAACAGCCTCCGCTATTGGGGTTTTGCTTTATGGCTTTGTGATTGTAGGATCTTCAGATAATATTGTTAGACTACTTGTTCTTAAGAAGATGGCCAACGAACATCCGCTCATCACTTTAATAGGAGTTATTATTGGAGTTCCCTTATTTGGTTTTATAGGATTGATCTTTGGACCTTTATTACTCTCTTTATTCTTGTTGGTAGTCGTGATTTACAAAAAAGAATATGGTGAATTCGAATCTGAAAAAGAAATTAAATTAAATGAAAACATCAAACAAGAAAAAGAAGAAAGTTGACAAGAATTTTATTGAAAAAGGAATAGAAACTGTTTCAGATATAGATTTTGAAACTGTCTTTAATAAAAAGGATCAATTGTTTGCGAAAATCAACCATCCCAATTGGAAGAAGTATAAAGATAAAATAATTCTGATGTTTCAAATGCTAAAAGATGTAAAGCAAAAGAAATATCCTGAAACACCTTGGAAGACTATAGCAGCAATGATTTTTACCATTCTCTATATTATTAACCCTTTAGATTTGGTTCCTGACTTTATCCCTTTTCTAGGATATCTAGATGACATCACCGTTTTCAGTTTTGTCCTAAAGCTCATTAATGATGACTTGTTGGATTATGAGAACTGGAAAATAGCCAGATCCGAAGAGATCACTACTACACTATAGCTATTATTCTCTCAATCTATGCAACTCTCTAGCTAAGAGTGTGTTTTTTAATAACATAGCTATGGTCATTGGTCCTACTCCTCCTGGTACAGGTGTAATAAAAGAGGCTTTTTTACTTACATTTTCATAATCTACATCACCAGTAATAATATAGCCTTTTTTAGCATTCTCATCTGGCACTCTTGTAATTCCAACATCTATAACAACAGCATCATCGCGAATCATTTCTGCCTTTAAAAAGTTAGGAATACCTAGAGCTGAAATCACAATATCCGCCTGGCTTATGATTTGTGTAATGTTTTTAGTATGACTATGGGTTAGGGTGACTGTCGAGTTACCCGGCCAACCCTTGCGACCCATCAAAATACTCATAGGTCTTCCTACAATGTGACTTCTCCCAATCACAACCGTATGCTTTCCTTTGGTGTCTACATTATACCTTTCCAATAGTTCTAAAATCCCAAAGGGTGTCGCAGGAATAAAAGTGGTCATATCCAATGCCATTTTTCCAAAATTTGTCGGATGAAAACCATCCACATCTTTCTGAGGATCCACTTGCATCAAGACCTTTTGGGTATCAATTTGAGGAGGTAAAGGAAGCTGAACAATAAACCCGTCTATGTCATCATCTTGATTAAGCTCTTCAATTTTATCTAACAATTCTAATTCTGAAATATTACTGGATAGCTTAACCAAAGTAGATTTAAATCCAACTCGTTCACAAGCTCTAACTTTACTTCCTACATAAGTAAGACTAGCTCCATCATTTCCAACTAAAACTGCGGCAAGGTGTGGTACTTTCTCACCTTTAGCTTTCATCTTATCAACTTCATCTTTGATCTCATTTTTGATGTCGTTGCTGCATTTCTTACCGTCAAGAATTGTCATGTATTTAGATTTTAGTTATTGCATCTTTTTCATCATCTCCATCATTTTATTACCGCCACCGCCTTGCATCATCTTCATCATTTTACTCATTTGAGTAAACTGCTTTAGGAGTTGATTTACCTCTTGAACGGAAGTTCCGGAACCTTTTCCTATTCTTTTCTTTCGGCTAGCATTTATGCTAGTTGGATTTTCCCTCTCATGTGGAGTCATGGAATGGATCATTGCTTCTATATGCTTAAAAGCATCATCATCGATATCCATATTCTTCATCATCTTTCCAGCACCAGGAATCATTCCCATTAAATCCTTCATACTTCCCATCTTCTTCACCTGTTGGATCTGCTTTAAGAAGTCATCAAAGCCAAATTTATCTTTGGCAATTTTCTTTTGGATTTTTCTAGCTTCATCCTCGTCATATTGCTCTTGTGCTCTTTCCACTAAGGAAACAACATCTCCCATTCCCAATATACGATCTGCCATCCTAGAAGGATAGAAGACGTCTATAGCATCCATCTTCTCACCAGTACCAATGAATTTAATTGGTTTATTGACCACAGACTTAATAGAGATTGCTGCTCCACCTCTAGTATCACCATCTAATTTTGTAAGAATAACACCATCGAAATCTAAGACATCGTTAAAAGTCTTGGCCGTGTTGACCGCATCTTGTCCTGTCATAGCATCGACAACGAATAAAGTTTCCTGAGGCTTTACAGCCTTGTAAATATCGGAGATTTCATTCATCATGACTTGGTCGACAGCAAGTCGCCCAGCCGTATCCAAAATCACAACATTATGTCCATTTTGTTTAGCATGAGCTATTGCAGCTTCTGCTATTAAAACTGGGTTTTTTTCTTCTTTGTTAGAAAATACCTCAACGCCTATTTGGTCTCCAACGACATGCAATTGATCTATAGCTGCAGGTCTATAAACGTCACAAGCAACCAGCAAGGGTTGTTTAGACTTTTTGGACTTTAGGTAGTTGGCCAACTTACCAGAGAAGGTTGTTTTACCAGACCCTTGGAGTCCAGACATTAAAATAACGCTAGGATTACCCGATAAATCAACTTCTTCTGCATCACCTCCCATCAATTTTGTCAACTCGTCTTTAACGATTTTGACCATCAATTGATTAGGCTTTAAAGTCTTTAAAACATCCTGACCTAGGGCTTTTTCCTTGACGAGGTTTGTAAAATCTTTTGCTATTTTAAAGTTGACATCGGCATCTACCAATGCTCTTCTTACTTCTTTAAGTGTCTCTGCTACATTAACCTCTGTAATCTGTCCATGTCCTTTTAAAACATGAAATGCCTTGTCTAATTTATCACTTAAACTATCGAACATAATTTCATCTGTATTTGTGCAAAAATAGGAATTTGAAATCTATTAAAGAAGATTTTTATTAACTAAAAAAGCCACTTCAAATAAAGTGGCTTAAAATTAGTGTAGATGATATAACCTCTTATAAACTGAAGTTATTGGTCACTGTATCGCTTTCTTTGTAGCGCGCTATAGCTTTATCAACTAAATCTTTAGCTTCTTGCTCATCGCCCCAGTTTCCTATGATCACTTCTTTATTTTCTAAATCTTTATACGTTCTAAAAAAGTGCTCGATTTCTTTGATTGTATGAGGGTTTAAATCTGAAAATTTGTGAACATCATCTCCCATTGGATCTGTTACTGGAACACAAATAATTTTTTCATCAGGGCCTTTTTCATCAGACATATTCAGAACACCTACAGGTCTAACCCTAGCGACACAACCTGGAACAACAGGATTGGTGAATAACACTAATACATCTATAGGGTCGTTATCTAAGGCTAAAGTTTCTGGGACAAAACCGTAGTCTGCAGGATACATCATTGAAGTATGCAACATCCTATCGAACCTAATTTGCTTTAAGTTAAAATCGTACTCGTATTTATTTCTACTTCCTCTCGGGATCTCTATCAAAACATCAAATGTCATAATCGCTTATTTATGTAAATTTTAAGGATCGCAAAAATAGCAAAATCTTTGACTTATAGTTAAAAAATATGTAAATAAAAAACCTGACTCAAAAGTAAATTCCGAGTCAGACCTTCTTACTTTATTAAAACTCGAGAAGAAGTTCCTGTTTTTTTGAGTTTAATTCAAATTTAGCGCCATCCCAAGTTGGATATTGATTAGGATCCACAGATCCAGACATCGCCCAAGGTTCTGATGGCATTCCATCTGACTCACGATCCATTGTTTTATTCCCATTAAGGTCATGAAATACTGAAATCGCATAAGAGCCATAGGCCACTCCTTCGAAGGTTACTTCTGAGCCATTTGAATCTACTTTAACCATTTTTCCAATAGTAGGTTGTCTTAGGAAATTATCCTTTTCAAAAATTCCAACATAGAGTTCTCCGTTAGTTTCTTTTACATTCTCAAATCTAACGGTCAAATCTCCCGCATCCTGAGCAACAAGACTTTGAAGAAAAAATAGTAAAGCTAGTATCATTAATTTCACAATAGTATACATGATATTTGGGTTTTAAATTCATGTCAAAAATAGAATGAAAGCTTCATTGTATTCTTAATTAATTGACGAGCAGTTGAATAATTCAGATGAACCGTAAAACATTCAAAAGAAAAAAAGTAATACCAAATTAAATTTATAATGTCGTATGACATAAATTTAATTATGCTACGACGTAGCTCAGCACAAGTATTTTGATTGATTGACGTTGAAAATAATTAGCATAGCCTTAGTTATGCTAATTATTTTTGATAAAAAGCAGGCGAAAAAAGCCTGTGCCGAATTCGTTTCGGTAAAAGGATTTATTGCGATATTATAGGTTTAAATTGGTGTAATTGTGCTAAAACCGATAGGTCAAGAAAAGATTAGGAGTCAACTCTAGATTTCTAACGCGACTATTTTCTTCAGTGGATCCAGACTCATCTAGTCTGAAAACTGATTGGTTAAAGTGTCATTATTGAAGAAGTTCAAAATACTCAACCAGTTTCTAAGGCTGAAGAATCAAAGTTGAGCGTATAACTTCCTGAAAAATTAAGCTGAAAATAATCTTGCAAATTGGCTTCGTTTGGACTTAGGAAATTTAAACTTGGATTGGTTTGTGGAGACAAAATTGGATTATCAAGACCTATATCTGTGGTTGGCTTACCTGAGAAATAGCGGCCACCAAAAGATAATTTAAGCTCATCTGAGTCGTAGCTCATCCCAAATGCTGAACTCTGTCTGATTTCAAAATTATTAGCAAACTGCTGAGGATCAAAATTTTAGACATCATACCTATTATCCATCACAGAGAAGTTAACCCAAAAAATGAACTGATTAACTCTTTTTTGAGCAAGAAACTCAGCACCAAAAACCTCATAATTTCCACTTAACCGCAAAAACTCCAATTGGTTTTGAAAGCCTTGACTGCCTGAAGAAATGCTTTCTACATTTGATTGAGCTTGCACCCCTTTAGTATTAAAATACTTAGGATGATAGAATTTCAACTCTGATAGTTCAAGCGTAGAATCGACAAAGACTTTTCCCATGCCATTAGATTCTCCCAAAAGCTTAGTATTTCGGTATATTTTTACACCAAAAACGGGAGACAAGGCATTTGCATTTAAAAACGTCTAGCACTTTAGATTCCTTTTATAAGAAATACTTATATATTTTTCAGTAATAAAAGTAAACTCAAGAGGGAGTTGTTGTTCTAAGAACTTTAAATCTAACTTAAGCTCTACGTTTTGTGGAGCAAGGACTCTGACATCAGATAAATCTTCAGACTAATAATTAAACGACACCTCATATTTTTCTTCTAGGGTAATAAGTAAATCAACAAGACTTAACTTTTTAAAGGGTTGGCAAAAAAGGGAATTGACTGATAGGATAAACAATATTAAAAAAAGAAATCTCGTAGAGGGTTTATTGGGTCTCATCATCAACAAAAATGAACTTATTTCTATTGATAATTTTGAAATTGATTTGATACGTTTTAACTAAAATATCTAAAGCCAAGGATAAACTATCTGAAGGTAAACTTCCTGTAAAACGCTTGTTTTGGTTGAGCTTAGATATATCTATTTCTATAGTATAGTCTTTTTCTAACTGAAGGATTACTTCAGACAAAGGAGAGTCTTTAAATACATTCGCAGTGGATATCCAGTCTGGCTCATCTATATAAACATTACTTTGCTCTACTTTGCGCCCATTTTGAAAAGCAACAAACTCGTCTTTTTCTAAAATGATTTCATTTTCTAATGAGGTCACCTTTACTGATCCTTCATAGCAGACTACTCTAAAAATAGAATCTCTGGACTCAATATCAAAGCGAGTTCCCAACACTTGAACGGTTCCTAAATCGGTTTTAACCGTAAATGTTTTTCCTTTAGCCACATCAAAATAAGCCTTACCGAAAAGTGTGGTGGACCTATCAAAACTCCAAAACCAATTATTAAATTGAAATTTGCTATTTTGAGCTAGAATAACTTTAGAGTCATCGGGAAGCAAAACCGTTTCTTGGGAGTTGATTTTGGATGTAAAATCTTTATTGGATAAAGTATAAACAAGTGTTGATACTCCAATAATTAAAAGGGTAGATGCAGCTATAGACCAATTAAATTTAGTTTTTCTACGGCTGTTTTTTTTCTTCTTAATAGCCTTATAAACTTCATCTTTTTTAAACTCTGGCTTTTGAAAATGCGCTGAATACATTTTGATCTTCTTTAATGTATCAAATCCCTTCGTGTTTTTGACAGCCTCATCATCTACTTTACCGTCGAGCCAATCTACTAAATTATATTTTTGTTTCATTTTTATACTCTCTGTTTAAAGAATAATTAAAAAGGGTTTACCCTACTTAAATTCATCAATTTTTTTTCTCACCCCCTCTAAAGCCTTTTGCATGCGCTTCTCAACAGCCTTTACACTTATGTTCAAAATTTCTGCTATTTCTTTATAAGATCTATTATCAATCCGATGGAGCAAGAAGGCAACTCTTTGCTTTTCTGACAAGTCTTGTATAGCTTTTTCTAGCTTTACCTTAAACTCTTTTTCATCCATCTTATACTCTGGGCTTTGGAAATCTTCAGTCCGTTGAGGCTCAGTCTTTGCATACTTCAAAACCACCTTTTGGTGTTTGTATTTATTTAAAGAAATAGTATTGGCTACTGTGTATAAATAAGATTTTGCCTTTGCAAAAGGAACCTTTTTACAATTCTCCCAGAGCTTTAAAAAAGCTTCCTGAACAGAGTCCTCTGCCATGATTTTATGACCAAACTTATAGAAGAAGTAATTATTTATCACTTCTGAATTTTTGCTATAAATCCCTTCAAAAACCTGTTCTTCACAAACATTATTGACGAGTTGTTTCTCCATAGGATCTCCTTAACTAGTTTTATATAAACAAATGACAATATATAAACCCTAATTGAAAGTTAGGGTTTATATGGAAAAAGTTGTTATATCTTAAGATAGGTTTTTATAAATTTACAGATTATGAAACAATTTTACGGATTTGGTTTCTTTTTTATTTTACTCTCTTGTCAAACTGAGGAATTTTTTGAACAAGTGGATAAAACTTCTAGTCTTACAAGTCTAAGTGAATTGACTGGCCTCATCTCCAGACTTCATCAAAACCCGACCGCTTTTGACGATTTCATCGATAATTCTAATAGCCTAAGCCTTGAATTTCAATACGAGATTACCATCAATTCAAATAACGCCTTCACCCTAAATGAATTTGATGACTAACAAGCGGAAACTCTTTTAAAGGTGAATGGACTGCAGAAATTGATGAGGAAGAATTGATTTTTGAGCTGGATTTTGAAAACAATGAACTATTGGAAGAGTTTAATGAAGATTGGGTGGTCGACAGGTTTTCGACCCCAAATACTATTGAACTTTCCGATGAAGATACTGATGAATTGAGTTTTTTAATAGTTGAAAAACTCTAACTAATAAATTTATTTAATGAATTCTAATCAACCGACTACAGAGGATTTAAAATCCAAATTAAAAATTTTAAACATTATTTTTTATTTAGCCCTATTAGCATGGTTAATTCTCATTGTAGTTATCCTTGTCAGACTTTTTACTTCCCAGAGCACTCAAACATTATTCATTGTTTCTATCCCATTGGTTGGGGCACTTTTGATTTTAAGCCAGATCAAAACTAGGATTAAAAATGAAATAGAGAATGCCTAAAACACAACCCTTTATAAATAGTTTTATGCAGCATTTCTTATCCCAAAATAATCTCTGGATACACTACAATATCACATTAAACTGATAGATCAATAAAAAATATAGCATAAAAAAAACCTATTTGGCGATCCAAATAGGGAGTTAAAATGGAGTCTAGAACACTTTCTAGTCGTCTAGTAAGTCTAGATAATCTTTAATTGCATTTTTAATTCTGTAGGCAAGTTGTCTGTTACCATCCTTATCTTCTGGGCTTATTTCAATGACTCCATTTTCATTTCCATCTGTAGCACCACTTAAATCGACAAAACCAAATACTGAAGTTAAATCAAATTCAAAAATAACTCTGTTATTATTGTCCTCGGTGATCACAAGATTTTGACCGGCATCTTCGTCTTCTATTTCAAACTCTTCACTGAAAGTGTGGGAAAATTCAAATTCTGTTCCTGAGATTGTTCCTCTCATCAGGATAGATTTTTGATATAAGTCACTACTTGGATCACTGCTTCTATCCATTTCAAACTCTACTTCTTCATATTCTCCAACCGGAATTTCAACGTTAATCACTGTGATCACATCTGAATTTAGATTCAGCTCGAAAGGACCATTTAATTCGAAATCGTCATCATTTCCGTAATTTCCGTCATTGTAATCACCGTCGTCATCAAAATCGCAACCATCGTCATCAAACTCTGTTGCATAAATGCTAAAGTCGGCTCTGAAATAGATTTCAGTTTCACTTTGCAATTCGATTTCATAGACATAAGGGTCATCGTCATCATCTTCTAGTTCTTCTTTACAAAAAGGATCGTTCGGATAATTGCCCTCTAGATAAGCTACGATCTCACTAGGTAATACCAAATTAAATTTATAATGTCGTATAAATAAATTGAATTATTTTTTGATTGATTGAAGTTGAAAATAATTAGCATAGCCTTAGTTACGGTAATTATTTTTGATAAAAAGCAGGCGAAAAAGAAACGATTTATTGCGACATTATAGGTTTAATTTGGTATAAGTCTTCAAAAGTCAAATCATACTCATCGTCAGAATCAGATGAATTTCTATCACCAAATTCGTCTGCAAAATCGAATTTAATATTTTTAATGTTGATGAAAAATTCAGCAACTTCTACACTAGCAAAAGAGGTTGCGTCAACAGGGGCTTTGATTTCTAGATTAGATTTAGGAGTAGTGCCTAGATTTGGATCTGAGACAGAATCGTCTAACGAGCAGGAAGACATTAAAACTAATCCAAGTAGGTCCTACTGTTGATTTAAGAGTTTCATTATGTGTTTGTTTTAGGTGTTTAAGTATAAAACAACACAAAATCTGTTTACCCTACTTTAAAATTTATTTTAGAATTGAAACCCAAATCCACCTGTCACCCCAAATTTTCTGGCACTAGGGAGATCATTATAGTTACCCCTAAAGTGAAAATCTATTCTTAAAATCCTAAATATATTACCAATCCCAAAGCTATAGGACCAATAGGGCTCTCGGCCTGGCGCCCTTAATATCGGATTGGAAAATGAAGCATTAAGCAACTGATTTTCTTCTGAAATACTCCCTGCAACTGCTCTCACCGAGACAATTTCTCTTAAATCTAGCTCCCGAAGCCATGGTATTCTGGAAAAGAATCGACCATTGAAGTTATGTTCAAAGTTAACACTCGCGTAAGTATCTGTTGCAAAATCATAAAAATCTAATAAAGGAAATGTGCCTTGTATAGAAAACAAGGTTTGGTTACCCGGTACAATGCTCAATAAGCTTAAAGGAACGGCCCCAAAGGTTTTCCCTAATTCTACAGTGGAAATAAAACTACCAAAGCCACCAATTTGGATAGGTTGTCTATAATAAAACTGCAGCTTCTCGTAGTCGAAATCATTCGTGGTAATGTTGTTCAGTCCTTTTGTATAATTAAAAAAGAGTTCTGGATATTTATCGGTGTTTACCGTGAGCCGCTCCACCCCATAGCCTGTCGTTTCTCGACCTGGAGAAAATCGTATAATAGAAGAGATTTCCACTTGTTCTGTTACAGCCTTGGTTTCCGTGCGCTCTGTATTTGTAAAGTAATCTAAGCTAAATTGATCTGATGCGGATTCCAGGCTTTTAAAGTTTCCCTCAAACCTTAAATTAAAATTCTTCAAAGGTTCAAAGGCAATTGAAAAACTAGTCAAGTTAATACTAGTAAGGCTCGTATTTGCTCCAACTGTAAGTACCGAAGATGAAGCCAAGTTTCTCCCTAATACATCGGTAGAACTGGTAAGACTAGCACCAAGTTGCTCCACATCTCTTCTATTTCCTCCAGCGATAGTCAATCTTGTTTTTGGGTCTAACAGCCATTTCCCTGATATACCATACTTAAACTTATCATCTCCAAATCCATAAGCCATGAATCCCTGAACTCTCCAAAGATCGTTTTGAGAAAAATAAGTTCTTCCCCCAACTCTTAATCTTACGCCTTCTACTTCATTAAAGCCAAAGGTTGAAAATACCGGACCAAAGTCCCAGCCCTTTTGCTCCCAATATCCTGTAGCTAAAATAGTTCCTACATTATATATTCGCTTAAACGCATCTACGGTTTTAAGGGTATCTAGAGTTTTATAAACCTGATTTTCATCTTTGTTTAATTCCTCTTGTCGATTTTGAGTCCAAAATTGGTCATCTCTATTATATATAGCTTCGTTGTAGACCTCTGGCTGATAATTGTAAAAGGAACTCCCTTTAGGCTTATCGAATATATAATTATCATATAGGGTGGTACGTTTTCCATAGACTCCACGAGATTCCTCTTTTTTAGTTAAGGAGAAATCGGTCATAAATAAATCTTTAGTAATCAAAAAAACAGAGTCGTTAAGCACATCAAACTCTTGTTCAATGTAGACATCTTTTATCCAGTTGATATTAGCGCCTTTGGACATGGCCAAATTTATTTTTTTGATAGCCCAGGTCGTATCATTAACCCAAAAATCTCCTTTAAAATTGAGCTCGCCTTTTCGTCTAGGATAATAGACAATATTATAGCACCACTTTTTATCTATGTAGGTGCTATCAGTAAGCACGTAATTGTAATTATCTATACCGGTCTTTGACAGAGGACTTACAAAACTTTTATCAAAAAATTTGATATAATTATTATAGACATCATATTCTGCGTACAGATCTTTAATAAAGGCGATAAGACTCTGGTTATTGCTAAATCCTGAATTTTTATTCCCGGATAAAATTTCCTTCTCCTTATTTAAGACATTGCTTCCATAAACTTCGGAAGCTGCTTCATTGAGAAAAATAGGCAGATAAGTTTTTCCAGTAACAGCGTTCGTATCTAAATCATCAAAAATAAACTCCATACCATTGAAAATCCTACTATTTATAAGCGAACTATCTATGGTATTAAGATCAAATTCAAGTTTTTCATATTTT
>NZ_PJBS01000324.1 GCF_002836055.1 Psychroflexus sp. MES1-P1E | reverse complement strand
CAACATTTTGCTTGTAGAGGGAAGAACTGATATTAAATGCTTTAAGGAAATTTAATGTCGAGCATTCTTTTATCATTATTGATTTAGGGGGTTCATGATTTATTAATGGTTCTAGTCTAGAAGAATTAAGCAAACTCAAAAGACTTAATGCAAACTCATATAGTGTGATTTTTGATAGTGAATTCGAATCCGAAGGTGCTGCATTGAAAGCAGAATTTAAGGCATTTGTAACTAATTGCGAGGATTTGAATTTTAATATTTTTCCAACGGATTATCATTCTATGGAAAACTACACTACTCAACGCGTTATTAAAATGGAACTAGGCCCAGACGATGTGGCTTTATCCAAATATGAGAATTTTAGTTCTCGGCCTAAAGAGAATAAATGGGGAAAAACTCTGAACTGGAAAATGTTTAGGGAAATGACTATTAGTGAATTAGACGGCAGCGCACTATATGCCTTCATTAAAAACACGTTAGTGCCTTTAACTGTAAATAATGCCGACGATTAATATAAAAAGCTTAAAACGATTTTTGCATTAACATTAGTCACAAGCTAAAAAGATAGACTTCTCAGAAATTTATCCATTCTTCTATTAAATAGTCATAAGCAAGAGCAAATATCAAAGTAATTTTGTAGCATTAATTAATAATAACAAGTGAAAAAATGACAAATCTAAATTGGACCAGTGAAGATATTCCAAATCAGAGCAATAAAGTTATAGTAATTACTGGAGCTACGAGTGGTTTAGGCAAACAAGCAACAAAAGTATTAGTTAGTAAAAATGCCAAAGTAATACTGGCTGTTAGAAACACTCAAAAAGCAAAAGATGTAGTTATGGAAATCCGTAAAGATTTTCCAAATGCAAAATTAGAAATTAGACATCTTGATTTGGGAAAATTGAATTCTGTTAAAACTTTTGCTAAAGAATTCACTAGTGATTACAGTCAGTTAGATGTTTTAATCAACAATGCTGGGATCATGATGTGCCCATATTCTAAAACAGAAGATGGCTTCGAAATTCAGATGGGAACAAATCACTTTGGTCATTTTGCACTTACAGGTCTATTAACCCCCCTATTATTAGAAACCAAAGATTCACGAGTAGTAGCAACCAGTAGCATTGCACACAAATCTGGTAGCATAAATTTTGACGACATAAATTGGGAGTCTAGAAAGTACAACACTATTAAAGCGTACGCGGACAGTAAATTAGCTAATTTATATTTCACATATGAACTCGCAAGGAAGTATAAAGACAATCCGAATGCACCGATATTTACTGTTGCTCATCCTGGTGGAACAAATACGGACTTAGGAAGGCATATGAGCATAACAAAGCTTTTGGCTCCCCTATTAGGTCAAAAAGTAGAAGTGGGGACATTGCCCTCACTGAGAGCAGCCACAGATTTAAATGCTGCATCTGGCGACTACTTTGGACCAAAGAACTTCTTTGAATCTAGAGGATATCCTGTCATAGTCCAGCCAAACAAAATGGCTCAAAACGAAGTAAATGCAAAAAGACTATGGGAAATATCAGAACAATTGACAGGCGTTAAATATTAAAATAAAAAACAGTTTGGCAAAAACTAAACATAATCACAAAAACATGTATCGGATTATTAGCTCTATGAGCTATCGTTGAATTAGGTTTTGGAGGATTATTTTTATTCAATTTACCTGGCACACTGAAAACATAGATTTTACCTTGTTTTTTATTGCTATTTTGATGGAATTGATTTTGGTGCTATAGAAGGTTTTAGTCACAGAACTTCACTGACTTTATTGAGTGGACTTAGCGAAAATGGAACACTTAAATTCCAAAATGCACCACACTTTGCATCCTGGCTTAGTTTGGTATTAAATAATAAAATATCGTGAGGAAGAATTTTGAGTAGTAGAACTCCGAAGGGTAGTCTTAGACTTAAAATTCCTTTAAGACAAACTGTTAATTCTAAAGGAAATTAAAAAGATACTCACCTTTTTAATTTCTTCAACAGAATAGCTTACAGAAAAGGTAGGGCTTTAGTTGTTTCTGCTACTGCAAGAAAATTAGCCACTATACTTTGGGATATGCTCTACAAAAGGCAAAACTACAATCCTCCTACTGTTTATGAATATCTTGACCAAAAAAGAAAGAGAAAGGTCATAGAACTTCCAAAACAAATTGCTAATTTATATGTGAGAATGAGTTAAATCAAGCTTGCTCGAATACCAGCAAAAACGAGGTGTGAACAAAACGTTACTTAGAATAATAAAAATTGCACTTGAAATTGAAAATCGGATTTTTAAGAAAATATAGCCTCTTATTTTTTGTGCTGATTTTAATATTTTCTGTACTATTTTACTTCCTTTTAATGGGAGCAGCGGGACACGGATTTTATATGAATTCAACTGATACTTTTGCTTTGATAATAGCTTTGTGCGGAATTTTTATTTTGCCAAATTATAGGAACGGATTAATAAAAAATAAACAAACAAAAAACTCGATTTTAATCCTTTCTATGATAATTGCAATTGGGACAATTATTTTAGGAATTACAGTTTTAAAAAGCTCAATTGATTTTAATTATGGAGATGATGTTAGCGGAATTGTAATCGGATTATTTTATGCAGTACCACTTATTTTTATTATTATAAACGGAATAATATTGAACGAAATTGTGATAAGATTGCTTGAAAATACTTCTTATACCAAATTAAACCTATAATGTCGTAATAAATCGTTTCTTTTTCGCCTGCTTTTTATCAAAAATAATTACCGTAGCTAAGGCTATGCTAATTATTTTAAACTTCAATCAATCAAAAAATAATTCAATTTATTTATACGACATTATAAATTTAATTTGGTATTACAAAAACAAAGAACTGAGGTAAAAAACAAGTCTTTTCTACTTTAATTTTGAGGTACTAGTGTTGAGAGGTGAGGTGTGAGTATTGAGAAAAGTTAATTTATTGAGTAGTGTAATCGATGTTTGAAAGTAATATTTTGCTCTTACAATCCAGATGTGACTTTTCGATACTAAATTCAAATTTACTGGCGTAATTTGAATTTCACTCGAAGTGACTGTTTGAGTGTTGAGTAATGAGTGGTAAGCCTTGAGATGTGAGTATTGAGAAATGTTGATTTGTTGAATCTTGTAATTGTAGTTTGATTGGCATATTTTGCTGTAACTATCCAAGACTTTAATTGTCTACTATTCTAACAATCTAGCTATTTAACCATCTAGTAATCCTCCCTCACATTCGGTATGTAGCTCTGTACCAGCTAAAACAAAAGTCATTTTTTAAATTTTTAATGACCTGAAAGAAACTTTCAATAATTAATACTATTTTTCAATTTTCAATTTTTGGAAGTGATTAATGTTTCTCAGCAGTAAAATGAAAGGAGGAAGGATGATAAAAAGTCTTTTTTCCTGTAGCGAAGCGATCTTGTCTCTGATATCTCGATGGCTGTGCGTCGAGGTAGTTCATTTAAAATAAAAGTATACTTTTATACTTTATACCAATTTAACACTACTTCACTAGGTCTTTGGAGACAATGGTGAAGTTTTTTTTTACAATTTTTAATTTTAGAACCTTATGAATGAACTAAAAAATAAAGCCATAGAAATTCTTAATGCGAATTGGCGTGATGGTTTTAGTATTCCATGCGAGAAACTGTATCCGTTTCAATGGAATTGGGATTCTGGTTTTATTGCAATAGGCTTTGCTCATTTCGATATGCCGAAAGCTGAAGAGGAAATATCTACCTTATTAGATGCGCAATGGGGGAATGGTTTTATACCGCACATAGTTTTTCATACTGAAACTGATACCTATTTTCCAGGACCAGATTACTTTTGTTCAGAATTGCATACTGATGCTTCAAAAAAATACAAAACTTCGGGAATAACACAGCCACCTGTACTTGGATTTGTGCTAGCAGAGATCTTAAGAATAAGTACAGATAAAAAGGCAACTTTGAAGTTTATAGAGGGTGTTATTGATAAGGTTTATGACAACCACAATTATTTTTACACCAAAAGAGATCCTCAAAATGAAGGATTAGTCTATATCTACCACAACTGGGAATCGGGAACAGACAATTCGCCAATGTGGGATGATATTATTCACAACATGGACTCTCCAGATTATGAATTTGAGAGACGAGATACAACGCATGTCGATGCTTCTCAAAGACCAAGTAAACGCGAATACGATCATTATTTACATATCTTAGAAATTGCAAAAGAGCATAATTATAGCGATGAAAAAATAGCCGAATTATCTCCTTTTTTGGTTCAGGACCCTTTATTTAATTCAATGCTTACAAAGTCCAACGAAAGCTTAATCGAATTATACACGTTAATTGGAGGCAACGCGAATAAAATTAAACAACTTGAAACATGGCAAGAAAAAGCCATTAAGTCGTTTAATAATAAGTTATTTGATGAAGAATTAGGAGCTTATATTCACTATGACCTAAGAAATGAAAGAAAAATAAAACATATTTCATCTTCTTCTTTTACACCATTATTTGCCAATATTCCAAGTAAAGAAAGGGCAGAGAAACTGGTGCAGACCTTGATGAGTAGGTTTGGCAACGAAAATCAATATTTATGTGCATCTTTCGATCCAGAAAGCGAACTATATAAACCAAAAAAGTATTGGAGAGGCCCAGTTTGGATCAACTTAAACTGGATTCTTTATAATGGATTAGTACAATACGGGTTTAAAGATATTTCCAAAAGAGTGAAGGATGATACGGTCGAACTTATAGCGAAAAATGGTTTTTATGAGTATTTTGATGCGAGAAAAGAAGTGAGTAAGGGAGGATATGGAGGAATTAACTTTTCTTGGACTGCTTCGTTGTTATTAGACTTGTTGAATAAGAAGTGAGAAGTGAGTGGTGAGTGTTGAGATCGCAGGCGGGAGTAAAGAATTCAAAATAAGAAAAAGGAAATGAAGTGTTGATAGTAAAAAGTTGATTTATTGAGTCTTGTAATCGTAGTTTGAGAGGTACATATTACTCTAACCATCTAAGTATCCAACCATGCAGATGTGACTTCTCGATACTAAATTCAAATTTACTGGCGTAATTTAAATTTCACTCGAAGTGACTGATTGAGTGGTAAGTTGTGAAAGGTGAGTAGTGGGAGGTGGGGAGTGAGTAATGAGTGGTGAATTGTGAGAGATGAGAGGTGACTATGTAAGAGTTGAGATGGCAAGTGGGAGTAAAGAATTCAAAATAAAAGAATAAAGAGCAATATTTAACAGGGAATAAACAATAGTCAATAACAAGAATAACTCCAAAAAACGAAAATTATGAATTGGTTAGATTATAGTATTATTTTATTATATATCGTGTTCTTTTTAGGGATGGGTTTTTTCTTCAAAGACAATAAAGATTCAAAAGATTATTTTTTAGGAGGAAGAAGCATGGGATGGTTCCCTTTGAGTCTTTCGACTATGGCGACGCAATTGTCTGCCATAAGTTTTATTTCGGCACCTGCCTTTGTAGGATTAAAATTAGGGGGAGGAATGAAGTGGCTAACGTTTGAATTTGCGGTCCCTCTGGCAATGCTATTTATTATGATTGTTATTATTCCACCTTTATTTAGGTCGGGGGTAGTGAGTATTTATGAGTTTGTGGAGAAAAGGTTTAGTTCTTCTACACGACTCATTTTAAGTATTGTTTTTCAAATTAGTCGTGCTTTGGGAACAGGAGTAATGGTCTATACCATTGCCATAATTTTACAAGCTGTTTTAGACATAGATTTTGTATACACTATATTGATAATCAGTATAATAACAATTATTTATTCTTGGCAAGGAGGGATGAAAGCAGTGGTTTGGGGAGATGCTATTCAAATGATTATTTTATTTCTAGGATTAATAATTTGTCTGATTTACGGCTGGAACACAGTGCAAGATCTTGGAGGCTTAACAGATGGTTTTGATTCTGAACGATTACAAGTCATAGATTTTAATTTAGGTATTGGAGATGGCAATGAATATGGTTTTTGGCCAATGTTGATAGGAGGATTCTTTTTATATGTCTCCTATTATGGATGCGACCAGACTCAAGCGCAACGCTTACTCTCCGCGAAAGATGAAAAAACCATTCGAACTTTATTATTAGCTAACGGCCTATTAAGGTTTCCTGTTGTCTTGGTGTATTGTGTGATGGGTCTTATTTTAGGGAGCCTGATTACTCTAGCTCCAGACTTCCTAAGTGATATTGCTTCGACCACACAAAAACATTTTCCGGAAGAATATGCGGCTAATGGTATTAAAGCAGATTTAATGGTACCCGTTTTTATTATGAAGTATTTGCCTCATGGCCTTATAGGCATTTTGATGGTAGGGATCTTATCTGCTGCAATGTCGTCTTTAAGCTCGACGGTAAATTCGTTATCTGCTGTTACAGTTGAAGATTTTTTCAATAGAGGGAAAACAAAATTAGAACCGAAAAAGTATATGGCTATTTCTAAAGCAGCAGTCGTATTCTGGGGAGTGGTTTGTATTGCTTGTGCTTTTTTATTTGGAGGTAGTAACAGTCCAGTGATAGAAATAATTAATGCGATAGGTTCCGTATTTTATGGTCCTGTATTGGTCACGTTTTTATTGGCGTTTTTCTCCAAAAAGGTTAATCATATAGGAATGAATGCTGGTATTATCGTAGCGGTTTTAATTAATTTAATGTTTTCTCAAACCATTCAGAACTTATTTCATATCGATTTGGGCTTTAATGTATTTTGGATTTGGTTAAACTTTACTGGGGTGATCATAGCATTTGTAGTTGCTTTCGCCGTTAGTGCCATGACAAGAAGCGTTAAGGTGAAAGAAATTTCAAACTTCAATATAACACTGAAAAAATCTGACTTCTTGATTAAAGAAGTCTATATACTAGTGACTTTCTTCATTGCTATTCTGATATTTAGTTACTTCATTCCAACAATTTTTGGTCAATAATTTAGTATGAAAATTGTAATAGCCCCCGATAAATTCAAAGGATCACTGTCTAGTCTAGAATTCTGTTCTGCCGTAGAAGATGCTATACATCGAATATCTACTGAAGTAGATATCTTAAAATTGCCATTGGCCGATGGCGGCGACGGGACTATTGATATTGCTAACTATTACCTTGGAGGTAGTTTAATTGAAGTTGAAGTCAAAAACCCGTTATTTCAGCTGATAACTGCATCTTATTTATATGCGGAAACATCACAAACCGCATATATCGAAATGGCTGAGGCTTCAGGGCTTTGGTTATTAAAGGAGGAAGAACAAGACTGTAAAAACACGACTACTTTCGGTACAGGAGAAATGATTTTACATGCCATTGAAAAAGGAGCAAAAAAAATCATCTTAGGAATTGGCGGTAGCGCTACGAATGATTGTGGAATTGGAATGGCAACTGCACTAGGGTATAAATTTATAGATAGGAACAATAAGGAGGTAAAACCAATTGGTGCGAGTTTATCTCAAATATGTAGTATTGATGATGCAAATGTATCGTCAAAACTAAAGCAAGTAGAGTTTCAGGTGGCTTGCGATGTGAACAATCCATTATATGGAAAAAATGGTGCGGCTCACGTATATGCAAAACAAAAAGGCGCTTCAAAAGAAGATATAGAAATGCTGGATCATGGACTTACATGTTTTTCTAAAGTGTTAACTGCTCAATTTAACGTGCAACCTCAAGCGATTAAAGGCGCGGGAGCAGCAGGAGGGACGGGTATTGCTACAATAGTATTTTTGAAAGCCAAGTTGGAATCTGGAATACAAGTGATGAAGGAGCTTGCAAATTTTGATCATCAAATAGCTGATGCCGATTGGATAATTACAGGAGAAGGTAAATTGGATGTGCAGACCTTATCAGGGAAAACAATAGATGGTGTTTTAAAATCAGCCAAAATTTATTCTATTCCAGTTGCTGTATTCTGCGGACAGATAGAATTGGATAAGGAGGCGTTAACTAACTTCGGAATAACCTACGCTCAGGATATTTTAAGTAGGTCAATTAATTTAGATGACGCTTTAAATAACAGTTATAAACACCTTTTTGAAATAGCTGAAACCTTCGCGAAGAAAGCCGTAAGTAATGAAATTTGATATGGAATACCGTAGTTTGACTTGTAATTAAAAAGAATAAACGAGTAGGGTTAACAAACATTTGTTGCCTTATAACCTTGAATCCAGCATTTTTAGTAGTTAATTAAATGTCCCTTGGATGATACTAAAAACAAGACCTTTAAGAGATATATTCTCTACACTTAAGATTTGAATAGGGTTTTTACAGATGTTGTGCTTTATTAAAAAAACGATTTCTGAATTTAAAAAAGATAAGTCAATGGCTTATCTTTCTTTCTCAGCATATTCCAATATATCACCAGGTTGACAATCTAAAGCCAAACAGATGGCCTCTAAAGTCGAAAAACGGATTGCTTTGACTTTTCCTTGTTTTAAAATTGACAAATTTACTGTTGACACACCAACTTTTTCAGAGAGTTCTTTTAACATCATTTTTCGTTTCGCCAACATGACATCTAAGTTCACTACAATAGCCATAATTCTGTATTTATACGGTTAATGAACTTTCGATTTCATTGAACAAATCGGTTAAGTTCTCTTCATTTTTACCCCAAGAGTATATTTGAAATAAGGTCACTGAACAAAATATCATCACGGTTTCATTTCCTCGCGTTTCAAAGTTTATATATAAATTCTCACCCCAAGATCTAAACGAAATTGGTGTAATTACTAAAATTTCAAATCTGTCTTTATCCGCTTCAATCAATCTAAATTTTGAATCATTTATAACTTCTATAATCTTTTCAAACATCAGCTCTTTAGAGATATCAAATGTCTTTTCAGAATGAACCTTTGAAGTAAGTATATTATATTGATTTGTAAAATAATTTTTAAAGAACAGTGATTTCCTTATCACCAAATTGAAAATAAAAAAACCTGCAATTAAAAAAATAGTGATTATATAAATAGGATTTTCAAGTTCTATATAGTTGCCAATTAGAAATGGAAGGACCATTAAAACAAATAAAGCAATCCATGTTTTAAATACCTTTAATTTTTGTTTGTGTGAAACATATTCCATTAGGAGAGTTTTTATAAGGACATAAATCTTGTAATTACAAATCATTAAGCACAGCACGGTGTATAACTTATTGATTATAGCCTACAAGTAAATCCCCAAGTATTGGGACTAGCAGATTTCCTGTTCGGCTTTTATGTGTTAATTTAGTAGCTAAATCACACAAGGCTTGTCACACATAAGCGTATCCACAAGCTGAAAAAAGCAGCGATTATGAAATATTCACTTTTAGTAGTAGTACTATTCACCGCCTTCTATGGGAACGCACAAGACTCAGATCCTGATTTATTTCAGACTTGGAATTTAAATTTTGTCCAATCAAGTGACGCAGGAACGCCTTATGAAGTATCAGAAATAGAACCCGAAATTACACCTACCTTAACAATTCTCGAAAACTATGAATTTTTTGGCGAAGGGGCTTGCAATATATTTAGCGGAATATATAATTTTCCAAATTCGAATATTTTAGAAACTTTCGATTATTCTAATACAAATGAAGATTGTGGTGTTCAAGCTCATACTTCGTTTGAAATTGAATTTTTCTCATTTATGCAAGACGCCGGATCTTATGAGATTACACAAGAAGACGACGGTTTAGTTCTTACAATTAGCAATGCCATATTTGGACAAGCTATATTTAGAAATTTTACTCTAAGGACAACTGATTTCGATTTTAGTAATAGTCAAATTTATCCAAATCCAAGTAGTGGTTTAGTATTTATAAAATCTAAAAACAAGGTGATTCAAAAAATTGAAATTTTCAATTTAAACGGACAGATTAGAAAATCTGTAATTTCAGATTTTCAAACTTTAGATATTTCTGATTTATCCGTAGGTATTTATCTGATGAAGATATACACGAAGAATGGGGTTTTAAATAAGAAAATTATTAAAAAATGATGAATTATAGGATAGAATAGCCAGTTGATACTAACTAAGCATATAAAAATAGCGTAAGTTATAGAAATGGCTTGGGTATTTTTTCCAAGTGGCAAAATTTAAAAATAGGGCTTGCGTATTATTCGAAAATGCAGCCTTCTTTTAAACGCTACGTTTCATATAAAATACCACCATAGAACATTTAACGCAACCAATTCGAGAAAAATATATTTAATAGAATAGTATAATTATAAACTACCAGGCTTAACTTATCCCATTTTTATTTCTCGGAATCTTTTCT
Organism: Psychroflexus sp. MES1-P1E; assembly: GCF_002836055.1. GTDB lineage: Bacteria > Bacteroidota > Bacteroidia > Flavobacteriales > Flavobacteriaceae > Psychroflexus. Next base: position 6,794 of record NZ_PJBS01000324.1, on the reverse strand, counting down.
TGTAATGATGATTATAATTGTACAGATAGGCTCATAAACACGACAGGTCTTGAAAGTGAATAGGATTGTATAAACACAAGATACCAAATGGATATAGAATTATTGGAAACTCATATGATTATTAGAAATCAACCGGATTTTACAGAATTTGTATCAGGAAGTTGTCAACCTACCATTGATTTTACTGTTTACGATTTGGGTATTGGAAAAAAAGGACTTGCAAATGCTAATAGTTCAATTGACTAGGAATTAGTTGAAAGTTGTGTAATTGGAAATGAAAACCTAACCGTTAATTTCAACCAAATGAAACGATAGAAGCACCAAATTTGACATATCACGCTCTGATTCCAAAGCTTAGAGGTGAACAAGAATAAAATGTTGAAATAGTAATTAATTAAAAAGGTGCTACAACACAAGGTATAATTAATTGTGCAAGTGCTCATCTAGAAAACTCCGCTGGGATTTTCTATCTGTTATTTGTTTGCTAAATCAGTTACTTAATCAGGCAACAAACCAAACTCAAAATCTTGGTAACAAGTTATACCAATTTAATTTTCAAATGATATATCAAAAATTTGAGTTCTACTACGACTTAGCTCAGCACAGGTTTTTTACTTAGTCAAGGAAAAAAATATAAGCATAGCACTAGTTACGGTTCTATTTTATGACGATTAATAAGTGAAAGTGAAACTGATTTTATATGATATTTTAATGCCAATTTGGTTTAATAGGTTTTGATACATGGTTGTAGATCTTCGAGCCACCTTCAATGGTCTTTCCTGTTTTTGAAAGATCAATATTACCAAAGATTAAGCATCTTGCATCACCTGGTGAGGGTGTGAAAAGTTTATCTTTTATTAAATATTGCTTTACGAACTGGGCCAAAAAAGTTCTCCAATTGATTTTTTGATTTCCTAAAACTCGACAGTACGCATCTTTTCCTTAGTTACTCTGTTCATCGTCATTACTGGTTGTAAGTTCATCTATAGAGTCAATTCCAATAAGGGACAAGATTAGCTGCATAGCGATCAAATCTTCAAATGAAAGACCCGCCTTTTTGCACCAACTGAATTGTTTTTTATTTTCTTGAAACCTAAAATATCCAGATGTGCCCGTAAATAGTCTGAATTAAGCCAAACCTTATTAAGCTTCCCTTTTATTTATTGAACTTTTGCAATATCTTCTTGTTATAGCATGTTTTGTACTTTGTAACTTAAATAGCATGAAAACCCATTGAATACGAGTTGCGAAACTTGAGTAAGGTTATTTATACAAGACAGGGTTAAGCACATCCCGGTCTCTATCGTCTTGGACTGCTTGTTAAGAATGAAGAGGTTCATTGGGTGAGAAATTATTTAGAGTCAAATATGAATGAAACCTTGGACGTAATGGCGCGTGTTCGGTACCGTCAAATTTGGAAAAAGCAATCTTATACCAAACACTTTCGGACTTTATGTTACCTTTGTGAAATCACAATCGGCTATTACTGAGGGACAATTTGTTGTTTGGTATTCTAACGAAGAATTGCTTGGAAGTGGTGTTATTGCCTAAATAATAAAAATATGAAAAAAATCTTACTATTATTAGCCGTTTTTGTGACTCCGTTTATTTATTCGCAGCAGGATGCGTTGGTCTTTCTTCTTGATAAAGAAGATGTGGCCACCTCTATCGCGAATCCTATTTCTATTATGACTCAGGAGGCCGTTGATAGAAAGGCCTTGCAAAATACAACAATTGATGAACGTGATGTTCCTGTAAATGAAGCCTATATTACACAACTTAAAAACACCCTAGGCATAAGTGTTTATGCTAAATCCAAATGGATGAATGCCGTTTATGTTCGTGGATCCCAGATGGATATTGATGACTTACTTAGCGAAGATTATGTGAGTTCAGTTGAATTTATGGATAAGTCTTTAAATTTTAGGTCAATAACAGGAGCTACCCCAGATAAATTTGCCATCGAGAACCAACAAAGTAAAATTACATATAATTATGGTGCTGCGGCAAATCAAACTACGATGCTAAAAGTAGATTATTTACATGAACAAGATTTTAATGGGGATGGAATGGTTGTAGCCGTTTTGGATAGTGGTTTTCCAAACGTGATAAATAATCCAGCTTTCTCGGATATTGTTTCTGATGGCAGATTACTTGGAACTTACGATTTTGCTTTGCGTCAAGAAAATGTTGATGGGACAGGGTCGCATGGAGCACAGACATTTAGTGATATAGGTGGATTTATTTCAGGTCAATTTGTAGGGACTGCTCCCGCAGCCTCTTTTTACCTTTTTAGGACAGAATTTGGTCCTAGCGAAAACCCAGTTGAAGAAGCCTGGTGGGTTGAAGCACTAGAGCGTTCGGATAGCCTAGGTGTTGACGTTGTAAATACATCTTTAGGATATCGAGGTTATGACAATTCTGCCTATGATCATAGTTATGAGGATCTTGATGGTCAAACTACGATTGGTGCGCGTGGTGCAAATCACGCTTTTGATAAAGGTATGATCTTAGTTACATCTGCGGGGAATGGTGGTACTTCTGGTTTTCCTTTTGTTGGTACTCCAGGAGATTCACCTGGAATGTTAACCATTGGTGCAGTTGATTCAGATGGAGATTATGTTAGCTTTAGCTCAATAGGACCTACAATAGATGGTCGAGTTAAGCCAGATGTAATGGCTCAAGGTCGAAATGCGGCTGTTGTAAGTTCAATTGGTAACGTAACTACCAGTAATGGAACCTCTTTTAGTTCTCCTATTATGGCGGGTGCAGTAGCATCATTATGGCAAGCCAGACCCGAAGTCCCTAATGCACAGATAATGCAGGTTGTTAGAGAATCAGCACATTTATTTAATAATCCGACAGATCGAATGGGCTATGGAATTCCAAATTTCGAAGATGCTCTTAACAATCTATTAATTCTTGGAGCAGAAGACCAATTACTAAAAGATCAATTTGCACTGTATCCAAATCCTGTAAAAACGAATATTAATATCTCTTTTCCAGAAGGAATGTCACAAGCAGATTTTATTGTGTACAATATCATGGGAGATCAAGTGCTGAATACCAAGATTTCCAATGTTAATAATTGGGTGAATCTTTCTGATTTAGCAAGTGGTATGTACTTTGCTACTATAAAATCAAGTTCTAAAACAAATAGTTTTAAGCTAATTAAGGAATAGTAAAAAACAGAATTACAGAGCTTTTTAATAGTCAATATCCGATCATTCAAGCTTGAATGTTTTTGGGAACAGTTGACTGCGATCAACTAGTATCGTAAGTAATGTTGGTGGTCTAGGTTTGCTTGGTGCGTGGTCAATGTATTACGAGAGCATATTATAAAATATCAAAAAGCAACGTCTAAACCATTCGGAGTCAATGTACTTATGTTGTATCTTAATATTGATTAGATTATTCAAGTAATTATTTCTGGAGGCGTTAAAGTTGTATTTACTTCCGCAGGAATAACTAAAATTTATGCAGCTAGACTTAAAGAAAACGATATTACTGTCGTTCACATAGTCTATAGGGTAGAATTTGCATTAAAGGCATAGGAGGCAGGAGTGGATGCTAAGGTCGCTGAAGGTTTTAAAGTTGGTTGGCATAATGGTAAAGAGGAGACTACAACTTTTACCTTAATCCTATGGTGAAGGAAGAATTAAACATTTCGTTAATATCAGCCGTTGGAATTGCTAATGGGAAAGTGAAGTTTGCAGCAATGGGTTTATACCAAATTTGAATGCTAAATTGATAGTAGGCCTTTTTTTTAGATGGAATGTGTCAACGGCTATTTTGTATATCTAGTGGTTATTAAGAAGTCGTAATTTGCAATGTCCAGTACTTTTTTTGATTAATATATATATTTAAATATATACCTAGCTTCGTTGAAATTAAATTCTTGCACAAAAGTAGCTTTTTATTGCCGTATATAATTCCTATATTTTGACACGGAAAAAAAAGCAATTTTAGATATTAGAGAATTGGATTTGGAGCTAAAGAAATTCTTATTAACACAGAAAATCTTAAGAGAGAAAAACGTTTAAAGAGTTTGTTAGCCATTAAGTCTGGCGAATCTGAAAAACGACAATAATTAACTGATTTTTTAGGGATTCATATTAGAACCTTAGAAAGGTGGCTTGTGAACTATAAGGCTGGAGGCCTTGAGAGGATGTTAACAGATAAGCCTAAAAACAAATTTCTAAAATTATTACACCACAAATACATAAAGGTTTATCGCAAAGAGTACATCACCCAAATAATTCTTTTTAGGGTACTGAAATGCTCAAAATTGTGTAAAACAAGAATATGGCTTAGTTGTTAAGTCCCAACGGATCCGTGAGTATTTGATTCAATACTTTAAAACAAAACCCAAGACACCTAGGAAATCTCACTACAAAAATGATGTGGAGGCTGAAAAAGCTTTTTTAAAAACTCCCAAATAGGCTAGATAACATTATAATTAGGATACGTATGAATCTGTTAATTTATACTTTCAAGACGAAGCTCGATTTGGAATGATGACTCATCTTGTTAAATACTTAACCGTCAGTGGGATTTAGCTAATAGTGACCTACCAGTATATCTTTAAGACTACCTATCTATATGGTAGTTACTTGCCCATAAATGGAGACTTTTTTGTTTGGTAAATAAATGGTGTAAGTACTGACATATTTCAAGCTTATCTGCGAGAATTTTCAACACATAATCTACAGGAATATTAAATTGTAGTGATTGATAATGCAGGATTTCATTTTACAAAAAATATTGGGGTATCACAAAATATAGTTTTGCTAAGGATACCTCCATATAATCCTGACCTAAGCCTATGCAATCAAGTATGGGAATACATTAAAAATAGATTTAGAAATCAAAGATTCAAATCGATGAAAAGTTTAAAAGAGTGGCTAAGCGGAATGGTCTGCGAAATGAAATCTGAAACCATTACATCTATAACAGGAAATCATCATTTCCTAAAATATTTTAATGACTTAATTGATATAACATACTGGTAATGAACAATATGTTATTTAATAAGCAAGTACTTTGTCATTATTACCTTTTCATAATATGGAGCAAACATTAAAATAATAAGGCCTCTTTAATATTTAGAGTTAATCAATATTGCTTTTTTTAATCTTGTCAAGCTTGTCAATCAATTAATTCAATATCATCTTACCAAAAATACGAAATAATAGAACAAGGACTACAAACAAACCCATAGCAACGATAAAATCGAGAAAATATTAACTTTTCAAAGTAATAATAGTTAATTATAAGCAATTATAGTGAATGTATATTTTCATTCGAATCATAAATTCGCAAAATTAAAAATCATAATAATTATAAATTTTAATTATTATGATTATAATTTTTATTTATAGTGTAAAAAGTGAACTCTACACTATCAATTCTTTTTTTATTAAAGATTAATACATGCAAATCATGAAAAATTTACTGTTTACAACAACAATTATTAGTCTTATAATGAGCATTGCCTCACTGGAGGCATCAGTTATTAATTCTATCACTAAAGTTGGTATTGTGAACACTACTGCAAGTCATATGTTAGTGCCAGAAATGACGATATTGCCTGTTTCTGATACAAATTATCTTTCAAGTAATACTGAATTGTACAGTAGCGAAACATTCTGTGCATCCCAAGCTGTTACGGATTTAATAACTTTGTACAACGCATTAATGGCACAACCAAGTACAACAAATCACGGTCCAATTTTTGGTAATGCAATTGGTGGAGAAACTTTAACTCCAGGAGTCTATGACGTAGGCGGAGCAGCATCGGTTACTGGAACGCTTATATTGGATGGCCAGGGAAATTCAAATTCCGTATTTATCATTAGAAGCGATGGTGCACTCACTACGACCGTTAATACAACTGTAGTATTGACAGGAAACGCAAAACCAGAAAATATTTTCTGGACAAGCAGCGCAGCTATGTCTACGGCCGCTGGTACCATAATGAAAGGTACAATGATTGGTGGTGGTGGTGGTGCTGGAGCAGTGTCATTGGGTGCTGGAACTAATCATGTAGGAAGAATGTTTACCAAGTTAGGTGCAATAAGTATAGGTGCAGGCACTATACTTGGCATCCCAACAGGTACTTCTGTTTTTAATTTAAGAAGTCTTTCCACATTTGCAATGTGGTCTTCTGGTGGTGCGGTTTCAGATGCCGCAGTTACAAGTATCACAGGAGACGTCGGTACTGCATTAGGAGCTCTTACAATTGGTAGTACCCATATTGGGAATAAATATTCTCCGAAAGTAGATTATTGTGCACTTAATCCTACCGTTTGGATTGGTGAAGTTTCTACTGATGCTGAAAATATAGATAATTGGACCAAGGGCTTCCCTGACAGAGATATTGATGTTGTGATCAATATTACACCAAATGATCCCCTTTTTTCAGAAAATATAGAAATGAAAAATTTATCGATCGTTACCGGTGCTAGTGTCTCACAAACCAATGAATCTCAAATTGATGTTCATGGTGATTTTCAGAATAATGGCACCTATAACCCAGGAAACTCAACTTTGGCATTTAAAGGAGATGAAATTCAAAATTTTTCTACAGATAATACAATCTCAGTATATAACTTGACTATCGATAACGACAACAGCTTAAATCTAGTATCTGGTAATGTTGATGTGTTCAATAGTTTAAAGTTAACGACTGGTGATTTAATCACAAATTATGATCCTGCTATTTCTGATAATAACCTAGTAACTTTTAAATCCAATGCTATTAACACAGCTATTATTAGTGAAATTGAAAATGG
>NZ_PJBS01000323.1 GCF_002836055.1 Psychroflexus sp. MES1-P1E | reverse complement strand
ATGGCTATACGTAATAGCTCGTTATCAACAAGTTAGGTATTAACCTAGCAACTAATTTTACACGCTACGTTTCATGTACTAGACGTTGTGTACAATACGAATAAAACAAAGTAATAAACATTAATTTAGTAACAGACGCTTTAAAATTTACATACAGTCTTAATCTCAATCAGTCAACATTTTGATTTAGAAGTCAAGCCGATTTTGACTGGACTTTACAACTATCAATATACAGATACAATTCCTTTAAAAGATATCAAACAGTTGATTTCGAAAGCAATTTATTAAATGCTAAACCACTAAACCACTAAAACCAAAGCCACCCTTAACTTTTACGGAATTTGATCTTGAATGGTTAATGCTCTGTCAGCATTATGGCATACCTACCAGATTAATGGATTGGTCAATGGATGTTCTTACATCATTATTTTTTGCCTGTAATGGAAAAACTGGGAAAGACAGAGCGCTATTCGTTTGCAATCAAAATGACTATCCAATTTTTTCTGGATTCGAACAAAAGGTAATGGAAGCTCAAGAATTGGTATTTGTTAATACCAGTTTTATACATCCAAGAATGAAAGCCTAATCAGGATGTTTTATGTTATAGGGTCACGCACTTCTTAATAGAGAGGAATCTACAGAAAGTTATGACTTATGGGAATATCAAAAAACGACCGATAAAAACTATGTCATTCAAAAATTAAGAATTCCAAGTAAGAAGAAAGAAAGCATTTTAAGAGAATTAGAAAATTTATATTCTATCAATAATGACAGCTTGTATTTAAAGAACGGTTTTTTAGAAAACAAATACAAAGATGGTTTTGAACAACTAAAAGAACAAACTAGACTTATGATCCTTTACACTATTGATGCTGATAGATTAAGTAAGGAAGAAGAAAAAACGGCAAGATCTTACTTCAAAATAGAGTGTAGAAATATGATAGGAAATCGCTTTAATTTAAGCAAAATGTAATAATAAAGTACTGTACATAACACTATATATAGTGTACAACACCCTGCGGGATGCTAAGCTTCATACACAACTGTTGTGTAATTTGAAAAACTATTTTATGACATCTGAAATTCATAAAAAAATAACTGGCTATGATTTATAATGAAACAAACAATAACCAAAAATGATAAAGCATTAAAACTTCTAAATCAACTCATTTTGAATGAAGACTCTCTATGAATTTTAGGACTTATAATAATTGACTTTGTATTTATTTGGTTTTGGATACATCAAATGGATCCTGATCTAAATATTTCCGCCGGAATATTTCTTTTAATTCCTTTTGTTTTTATGATTAATCTTATAACAGGAGGGATTCCTTTTTTTTGCTAAAAATAAAGATTACTTCAAATTATTCTTCATTAATTCGATTTTATCTTCAATAATTATGGTCTACTTATTTGAAAAAGGAATCGATAGACACCAAAATAACAGATTAGAGAGTTGGGAATTTGCAAAAGCTGACTTAATTTTTAGGTTAACTAGATGGAAAAAAACTAACGGATTTAGCATGTCTCATAGTTTAAGACTTAGTTCTTCTTGGGAACCATTAGACGTAAAATGTATGGAGAAAAATGGAGACAGGTATTTGACATCGGATTCTTCAAATATGAAGATAGTTGATGATGAAAAGTTAATTGGATTTTTAAATCCGACGGATACTATCAGAATGAATAAACTTGAACGATAGAAAACCACATAACAATATATAAAACATAGCTCTTAAAAGCTTTATCAATGGTTTTTACCTTTATTTTTTTGAATTTAGCCTTCAAAATAAAGATAAAAATCAGCTCACGTATAATCCCAAAAATTAGCATCTATTTACGCGCTACATTTCATATACGACAGGTTGTAAGTAATTAAAATTATTGATATGTATTTAAACAAAGAGAGTAGTATCGCAAAAAGCAATTATAATCGTTGGTTTGCTCCAATTGCTGCCTTGAGTATTCATTTATGTATCGGTCAAATTTATGCTTTTAGTGTTTTTAATAAACCACTCACCAAAATTATTGGAATCACAGAACAACTCCCAGAAGATTGGAAACTTTCTGAATTGGGTTGGATTTTTACCCTTGCTATTTTCTTCTTAGGAGCTTCTACGGCCGTTTTAGGGAAATGGGTAGAACGGGTTGGCCCCAGGCAAACCATGTTTTTTGCAGCGATTTTTTTTAGTAGCGGCTTTTTACTTTCTTCTTTAGGTATTTATTTACATGAACTTTGGATACTTTATTTAGGTTCTGGCGTATTAGGAGGTATCGGTTTGGGATTAGGATATATCTCACCTGTAAGTACCTTGATTAAATGGTTTCCAGATCGACCTGGTATGGCTATAGGAATGGCTATTATGGGCTTTGGTGGTGGAGCTATGATTGCCTCTCCTTTAAGTGTGTATTTAATAGAGTTTTATGCAACCGAAACCTCAACGGGAGTATCGGAAACCTTTTTAACTATGGGTTTACTTTATTTGGTAATGATGCTGTTTGGTTCTTTTATTGTAAGAATACCACGTGAAAGTTGGAAGCCTAAAGGATACGACCCTACTACCAACAAGAAAAATAAATTAATTACCACACAGAATGTTTTGGTAGATAAAGCGGTTAAAACACCACAATTTTGGTTGCTTTTTATGGTATTGGGATTAAATGTAAGCGCAGGTATAGGTGTTTTAAGTCAAGCCAGTGTGATGATACAAGAAATGTTTAGCACAGAAAATAAGGGAGTAACTGCGAGAGATGCTGCTATTTTTGTTGGATTACTTAGTTTGTTTAATATGATAGGTCGATTTGTATGGTCAACATTAAGCGATTATTTAGGACGTAAAACCACCTATTCCATCTTCTTTACCTTAGGGATCTTCCTTTATATATTGATTCCATTTACGGTTGAAATAGGGAGTGTGTTATTATTTACGATAGCCTTTTCTATTATCATTAGCATGTATGGTGGAGGTTTTGCTACGATACCAGCTTATTTAAGAGATATGTTTGGCCCTAAACAAATTGGAGCGATCCATGGTAAATTGTTATTATCTTGGAGTATGGCAGCCATAATAGGGCCTGTAATCATAAATTACCTAAGAGAATATCAAATGGAAGTTTTAAACATGCCAAGTGCCGATGTATATAACTTAACCATGTACTTGATGGCGGGCTTATTATTTATAGGACTCTTATGTAATTTATTTATTAAACCTGTTGACTTTAAATACCATACCGATTAAAAACAATTCACAACAAAGAACTGAGGTAAAAAATAACTCTTTTTCTCATTAATTTGAAACATTAGGAGTCTAGGCTCCTGGATTCATAAAACTGATTCTTGAAGCTTATTTAATTGATTTTCTCTATTTATTTAGGCAATACAGAAACGTAACTTTCACCATAAGGTCTACAAGATTTAGCAATTGCAAAGGCTTGTTTCAACAGCTTATTGCAGACCGTAATTAAGGCTAGTTTCTTGCTTTTCCTTTGTTTACCATGTATTCATAAAGTTCCCAACACCCTTTGTTGTTCTTACAGGCCTAAAAAGAACATAAAAACACTAGGTTTCACAGCTTTTGGTATGATCATATTTCATACGTTTAAAACCATCCTATCATTTAATTTTGGCAAAATATGCTTTACAAGCATCATCATTTGGTAGTTCTTTTACAAAACTGAGTGTAGTTTGACCTTTGAGTACTTCCATGACTAAATGATTAACTTAAACGCCTGAAAATGCACAACAAGATTATCAAAAACGATGGCAAATTGAGATATCTTTTAAAGCAATGAAGTCTAGTAGATTTGATATTGAAAAAACGCATCTACAAGATATTCAAAGAATAGAAAAATTAATATTACTTGTTATGGTAGCCTTTGTGTGGTGTTATAAAATTGGCATAAATCGGCACCAAATAAATCCAATTAAAATTAAAAAATAGGGTAGAAAGGCTAAAAGTATTTTTAAATATGGATTAAATATTTTTAGCGAATGTTCTACAAAAAACTGTAAATCAATAAGATGCTTACATATTTTTTTTTCATGTACTCAAAGAAAAATTTAATAAATTTTATCACTCAACTAAATTTATTGATTTAAGTCAACCAGTTTAAGGTTTGAACAAATGTTTCTTTCTAGAAATAAAAATCAAATCAATTACTATGAAAAAATCAATTTTTATCATTTTCACGTCATTTGCTTCCATAATGTATGGACAGAATGGAACTATAAAAGGTAAAATTTTCGATAAACAATCCGAACTTCCATTGATAGGAGCTAATGTAGAACTCTTGGGGGCTAAAATTTCCAAAGGTGTAATTACAGACTTTGACGGGTATTTTACATTAACTGATGTCCCTGTGGGCAGAAAAACCATTAGAGTAAGTTACATTGGCTACGAAACCAGTACAATTCCAGATATTGAAGTGAGTACAGGAAAAGATGTAGATGTTACCGTAGCACTTACAGAATCTTCTGGTAGTCTAGATGAGATTATAATTACAAGTAGAACGAATAAAATAAAATCTCTAAACAAATTTTCGTCAGTTTCAGCACGTCAATTTGGTGTAAAAGAAGTTGCAAGATATGCTGGTGGAAGAAATGATGTTGCACGATTGGTAAGTAATTTTGCAGGAGTAGCTTCACCAGACGATAGCCGTAATGATATCGTAGTTCGGGGTAATTCTCCAACAGGGCTGTTATGGTGGGTAGAAGGTATTCCAATTCCAAGTTCCAATCATTTTTCGGCCTTAGGGACCACAGGAAGCCCAGTATCTGCATTAAACCCCAATCTTCTTAAAAATTCAGACTTTATAACCTCTGCATTCTCTGCCGAATATGGTAATGCAATTGGAGGTGTTTTTGATTTGGGTTTTAGAAATGGAAACAAAGATGAGTATGAGTATTTTTTTCAGGTGGGAGCATTCACTGGTTTAGAAGCAACGGCAGAAGGCCCATTGAACAGAAAAAATAACGGCTCGTTTTTGGTGGCTGCAAGATACTCGCTTATCGGACTTATAGGAGGGGCAAGAACCAGCGACACCCCTAATTATTCTGATGTTTCATTTAATATTAATTTAGGAAAAAGTAAACTTGGTACGTTCTCTCTATTTGGAATCATGAGTACATCAAGCATCGATTTAATTGGTGAGGATTTTGATGAAGATGACCTTTTCTCAGCAGAAGATGAAAACTCTTATGTGTCTTCTGACATTGGTGTTTTAGGAGCTAAGCATTTACTGAGCATTGGCGAAAAACCGTATTTAAAAACAGTCATTGCAGGCGCATCCAATAGCAGTGATTTTGAAGAAGACCGTATTATTGAGTTGGCCACCGATAACAAAAGGATTATAAGATTTGCAGAAAATAACAATGAAGAAACTAGATTGACATTTTCAACATTATTCAATGCTAAAATCAATAATAAATTCACCCTTAGAACAGGATTATTATTAGAGAATTTCTCAGCAGATTTAGATAGAAAGCAGAGAGATGAACAAGAAGATTTAAACGGTGATGGAGCCCCTGATTTAGTAAGCATTAGAAGTATTAACGGGAGTTATAATGTATTTCAACCCTACATTCAAACTAAATACAAATTGACTGAAAAACTGACCCTAAATACAGGAATACATACCATGTATAGTGATCTTAATAAACAGTTTGTTGTAGAACCAAGAGCCTCTATGTCTTATAGAATAGACCCTAAACATAAGATAAATCTAGGGTACGGTCTTCATTATCAAAATATAGCCGCACCATTATTATTTCTAAATGAAGAAGTAAATGGAGTGATCACAAACCCTAATGAAAATTTAGATTTTGTGAGAAGTTAGCACTATGTTTTAGGCTATGATGTTAAAATTGCACCTAGCTTGAGAGCAAAAGTAGAAACCTATTATCAAAAAATAGATAATGCGACCATAGACGGAACCCCATCCAGTTATTCTTCCTTGACAGAAGGAGCAGATTTTACGTTTTCATCAGATAAATTAGGTCAACATTAAAAAAACATACTTAAAATAGGCTGCATGAATAGAATTATAAAACATGAGAAGAGGGTGATAAAATACTACCTACAACAATATGTATAAAACACAGCAAATATGAGCTTTACGAAAGGTTCAGTGTATTAAAAAAGCACGTCAAATTTTAAGTTCATACGTCTTATTACAAACTATTATAGAAAAATGAAATACTATGTTACATTACTGATTTTTGCTTGCTTATTTTTAACTTCAACTTGTTATTCTCAACTAAAGGGAAAATGTGTAGATGAATTTGAAAATCGGATAGCATATGTAAACATCTCAATAAAAGGAACCTCTATTGGAACAGTGAGTACTGTGAAAGGACTATTTTCTTTTGAAAACACATCACTAAAAGAGAATGATTCTTTTAAAACCTCACCCTACAATCAGGACATTTATTTTCCCCCAACCAGACAAAGCCACGCCCACGAATAATAAAAGAGTTGTTTCTTGACACCTCCCGCACATTTAAAAATTACCAACTACGGTATTCTCACCATTTTTTAGTTCTCCTATAAATTGATTTAGAGCCAATAAAAAAAATCAACCCTCTTCAACTAAAATTCGGACACAAATAGATTTGCCCAAAACCACATCTGTATAACCATCAAACGAAACGGTTAAACTTCCATCAAAAATTTCAACATGTTCAATCGTAATTTTTGTATTGAGTTGGATTGATTTGTTATTCAAGAACAATAAAAATTCGGTGGAACTATCCCGTAATGTTTTTTCTACAACAGTTGACTGTACGGAAATTTGAGAAATCCGATTGTAGTTAGGTCTATTGAAATTTCCGTTTTTATCAGTTAGTGGCAAACCGTGTGGGTCTATTCTTGGAAATCCCATCAACTTATCCATTCGGTTAAAATTTATTTGTTTTAATATGCTCTAATTCTTCCGCAATTTTATGAACTTCTTCCCAACCAAATTTCATTATTTTCATTAAAAACATTTCAGACAATCGGTGCTTTCTAATAATTTCAGGGGCTCGTTGTTTACCTTTTTCGGTTATTCTTTTCGGGTTATAGTTTTTGAAATTATAACCCTTTCAATTTATAATTTTTTTATCATATCGTTTGCAGTTGGCTTATTTACCTGCAATTCTTCCCCTAAATCAGACAAAGAAATATCCTCGTTCTTTTGATGTAAATAGAACAAACCCTTAAGACAATTCTCTTTAATATCTGAAGCCAAAAAATTATTTTTAACAAAAAAAGAAATAATTATCGAATTATTAGTTTAGACAAGTCTAAATTAATAGTTTTGTAGTTCTAAATAATATTTTAGAAAGTTAAAAAGAGAAGAGTACTATGAACGTTTCAAAAGAACTTCCAGATCTACCGCATAATAAGCAAGCCTTTTTATCCCTTATAAAGGAAGAGACGTTTGATCATCATAACGCTAAGCACCAGGCTGTTCACGTTAAAAATTTGAATAGTCTTATTCAAAATACCGAACTTGAAGAAAAGACAGTTGCAGAATTCATTTTAGAAAGACATAAAAAGCAAGACGCAGGACTGTTAAGCAAGACTCCACCACATTGGAGCCAGAGTTTCTTCTGGCATTGCCTCTCGCCAAATGGTGGTAGAAGCATTAAAGAACTTACGAAACACAATTTTCAGAATTTTGACAAATTCAAAGCTCAATTTTTAACACTGGCTACAAAATTGTTTGGTGCTGGATGGGCTTGGTTGACACAAAATGATGCGGGCAAATTGAAACGTATTCCAATGAAAGATTTATATACAACACTAACGGAGTCTAAAGAACCAATTCTTAACTCGGTTGTTTTGGAACATGCCTACTACATAGACTATCGTAATGCACGCCCCAAGTTTGTAGAGCGTTTTTGGAATATCGTCAGTCGGGATTTTGACAATATAAATCTAAACAACTAGGTAATGTGTGAAAGCCGTTTAAAGCATATTGAAAATCACTGGAAAGCAAAGACTGAAGCATCGAACGCTTTGTTTAGAAAAGGCGATTATGAACAATCCTTAAATGGATATCGGGACGCACTAGACCATGCCAAGGTTTTGAATACCTATACTAAAGAAGCTACTCGACTTAATATTCCATTTGTACAACTGTTTGCGATTTCGTGCAATAACATTGCTTTTACCTATGAAGAAATGAAAATGAAGAAAAAGGGGAGCAAAATGCTCAAAAGGGTAATTTATTTTTTGTTGACCCTCGGTGGGAATAGCACGGTAAATTCAGATGAAATCCAAAGCGAGCTGAAAATAGCGAGGCTCAACTATACGGATTATGCTAAGCGGAATAGGTTACAAACACAAAACATTACTAAAGTACCTGAGGATTTAGAAGAGCACCTCACATTTATTGATTGAGTTCACCATTTACATATTTAAAATAAACGAATTAAGCTTAACTAACCTTTAAGTCAACCATTAATAAAACTAAAATTAGAACAAATGAAATTTATACTTATTTTATTATCACTATTTTCCATAACTACCGCTATTGCTCAAGACAAACAGGCCGTAATATCTGGAACTGTAACCTACAATGGCGACCCTGTTCCCTTTGCAAATGTTTATGTTAAAAATGGTACGAATGGCACAAGTGCAGATATTGACGGTAAATTCACTTTAAACGTTTCGTTGGGAACTATTGCTATTGTGGTGCAATCACAAGGATTTCGAACTCAAACAAAGCAAATAAGCAGTGAAGCAGAAATTACACAGGACGTTAACTTTTCCCTTGTAGAAGATGTACTCGGTCTTGAAGAAGTTGTTGTGAGTGCTACCAGAAATCGCATCAGTAAGAAAGATGCCCCTGTAATTGTGAATGTACTCAGTTCAAAATTATTTCAGGCCACTCAGTCAATATCGCTGGCAGATGGGCTTAATTACCAGCCTGGAGTTAGGGTGGAAACCAATTGCCAAAACTGTGGATTCACCCAGGTACGCCTTAACGGGCTTGGGGGTCAGTACACACAAATACTTGTAAACAGTCGTCCTGTTTTTAGTGCGCTCAACGGTGTATATGGTCTGGAACAAATTCCTGTTAGCATTATAGACCGCGTGGAAGTGGTTAGAAGTGGCGGTTCTGCACTTTTTGGTTCTAACGCTATTGCAGGAACTATAAATGTAATTACCAAAGAGCCTATTAATGACAGTTGGGAAATAAGTTCCAATTTAGGAATTATAGGCGGTGAAGCTTTAGACCGCAACGTAAATTTAAACGCTTCAACAGTAAGTGAAGATTTAACAAGCGGCGTGACTGTTTATGGTATATTCCGTAACCGTGATGCGTTTGATGCCAATGACGATGGTTTTAGCGAAATCACAAAATTGACTAACAATTCATTAGGTGCAAAAGCCTTTTTGCGACCTAACGATAATAGCCGTATAGGTGTAGATTTTACAGGAATTCAAGAGTATAGACGTGGTGGAGACCGTCTTGACCTTGCCCCACAATTTACCGATATTACAGAAGACCTTGACCACAATACCATCTTTACAGGTGTGGATTATGAATTGTTTGATGATGCCCGTAAAAACTCTGGTACTGCTTATGTTTCCGTACAGAATACAGATCGTGACAGTTATTATGGTGGTTTAGGTGGTGGACGTACCGCAGCGGATTCTATTGTTGCGAACAATGCATTTGGAAAAACAACCGATCTTGCGTTTGTTGCAGGTACAAAATTCACGCATAATTTTAAAAGGGATGTTTTCACAACAGGTCTAGAGTATCAACTCAATGATACCAACGATGCCATACCAGGTTATGACCGTTTGGTTGATCAAAAGGTAACCAGCATTGGTCTCTATGCGCAGTACGAGTGGAAACCTTCTGAAAAATTTACGGCATTAGTCGGTGCACGTCTAGACCACGTTGATGTAGAGGGTTTCTATACCATACAAGATATAGCACGATCATCTAATGTAAGTGAAACGGTACTAAATCCACGATTGACTATTTTGTATAATATTAATGAAGATTTACAGTTCAGAGGTGGCTATGCACGTGGGTTTAGAGCACCGCAAGCTTTTAATGAAGATTTGCATATTTCATCGGTAGGTGGAGAACAGCGTTTTGTAATCGTTTCTGATGATCTTGAAAGTGAATTTTCAAACGCCTTTACCGCATCCTTCAATTATACAAAAGATTTCAACAAAACCCAAACCAATTTCTTGGTAGAAGGTTTTTATACTACATTGGAGAATCCATTTACCATTGTAAGTACAGGGACATCCTTACCCAATGGTTCAATTCTTGAAGAATCAAGAAATGGGTCAGGGGCTTATGTTGCAGGGACAAACTTGGAATTGAGTGTATCGCCAAGTTCGGATTTCCTATTCCAAGCTGGGGCAACCATACAACGTTCCATATTTAAAGAAGATCAAGTAGTGTTTGAAGCAGACGGGACTGTACCTGGTGAACAAGATGTTATTTTAGAGGAATTTGTACGGTCACCAAACGTCTATGGTTTCCTAAATGTCAACTGGACAGCTTCTAAAGCGTTTAGGTTTGACGTGACAGGAAGCTACACTGGCTCGATGATCGCACCACGTGTTATTAGTGATTCTGGTTTTATAGATTTAGTAGATACCGATTCGTTTCTGGATATGACAACAAAGATTACTTATCATTTTGATTTAAAAGATACATTTCACGTCGAATTGAGTGGTGGTGTTCAAAACTTATTTGATAGCTATCAAGATGATTTTGACCGTGGAGCAGGAAGAGATTCAGATTTTATATATGGACCAAATCGTCCAAGAACATTCTTTGTTGGGTTGAAGTTTGGAGACTTTTAAAGTAACATTTATGAAAGATTTTATTTGTTTTATACTCATTTTTTTAGCGGGGCTCTTGTTTGTAAGAGCCCAAAGTGATTCTGAAATTGAATGGAAAAGCTGGCCAGAATTGGAACAAGCAATTAAGGAAAAACCAAAGCCAGTTTTTATTTTTTTTCATGCAAAATGGTGTTCTTACTGCAAAAAAATAGAACGAGAAATTTTTACAAAGCCAGAAGTTATTCAAAAAATAAACAGCGAATATTATGCTGTAGAAATGGACGTAGAACGAACTGATACCATAACTTTTGAAAGTGAAAATTTTATAAATAAACAATCACTTACAAAGCGTAATGGAGTTCACGAAATACCTTTATTGCTGGCCTCGCGAAATGGATTTCCATTCTCGCTACCAGCTACGGTTATATTAAATAAAGATTTTACACTGAAAGAACGCTTTTTTGAGTACTATACGTCTAAATTTTTGCTAAATTTTCTTTAGGTAAATACATTTTAAACTAAACAAGTTCTCTTTTTCGAGAGCAAAATGTTGATTAACACCAATTTAAACTTATGATGTAGCGATAAATCGATTCTTTTTTACTTGCTTTTTATCAAAAATAATTAGCATAGCCTTTATTACGGTAAAACAGTTTATTGCGACATTGTAGGTCTAATTATGTATTATTCAAAAAAAGGTGTCAATATGCTTGAAACGACACTTTAAACAAAATTATTTGATAAAAATAAATGAGTAAAATAGCATGAAAAAAGCAGTATTCTTCGACATGAACGAAACCTTATTAAACCTGAGTTTACTTAAGAAACAGTTTGATAAGCACTTTGATGATAAGTATATTTTAAAATATTGGTTCACAAAATTATTACACAGTTCAACTATAATGGGAATTATGGGCGACTATAGAAATTTTGGAGAATTAGCAGGCGTGGCTTTAGAAAATCTGTTTTTCGAGAATAATAAATCTTTGAGTAGTGAGGTAAAAGCTGAAATACTTGGGGAATTTAAAAAGTTGCCTGCATATGAAGATGTACGGCCTGCTCTTTGCGTTTTAAGAAACAATGGTATTCGTGTGATTGCTGTTTCTAATTCGTCTTTAGAAATGATAAATGAACAGCTAACTAATGCAGGAATTATCGACCTTTTTGATTCTTATTACTCCGCGGATAACGTTGGGAATTACAAACCTTTTAAGGATATTTATCTTTCAGCAGCTCAACAAGAAGGATTACAAACTGAAAATATTGTAATGGTTGCGACACATGATTGGGATTTATATGGAGCAAAAAAAGCAGGACTCACCACAGCTTACATAAAACGAAAGCAAGTAATTTATAATCCCTATTATTTACAGCCAGATTTTAATGCATTAAATTTACTCGATTTAATACGACAGATAATCAAGGCTGAGAATTAATAAATAAAAATTTGATTCTATTTCAGGGCTTATAAAATCGTGTTTATATCCACAAAGTATATAAGTTAGACCGATTATAACACAAAAAAATAGCACCTTATATTTTTATGGACTTGAGGTTTGTATCCTTTTTAATTTGCTTATAATGAGACGGAAAAATACCAAGCAGTCGACCAAATATTTTTAAACGAACCAGCATCTAAAAGAAGAAAAAACAAATGCCAATAGAAAACATACCTGAAATTTATTTTCAGAATAAAAAAACAGATCAAGACATCTTCGTGTACGATTTTAAGATGTCTAGCGATGTCGTAAAAAGTAAAGTCAATTTAAGCATGAATATGTTTAGCTTTCTACAAGTTGGTAAAAAGCAGGTGCATTTTGCTGGTACATCGGTCGCCGTAAATAAAGCGCAATCCTTGTTGCTTAAAAAAGGAAATTGGCTTTGGACTGAGCTATTAGATACAGAAGCTGTTTATTACTGCAAGCTCTTTTTCTTTTCTGAAAAAAAACTAACAGACTTCTTAAGTAAGTACACAAACAATGTTAAGCCCTATAAAGAAGAGGTTCCTTATTTTGTGATTGAAAATGATGATTATATCGCTGCTTTTATTACTTCTTTATCGTCCAATACCTTTACGCATCATAGTTATAGTGATGCTTTATTAGTTTTAAAATTTGAAGAAATTATGTTGTATTTGCTAAACAAGTATGGCTCTACTTTCGAAGACTACTTGCACTCATTAATATCTAAAGAGATTTCGCCGTTTAAAAATGTCGTGGAAAGCAATGTAAATTCCAACTTAAAATTGGAAGAAATAGCTTTTCTCTGCAATATGAGTTTATCAACTTTTAAACGGCATTTTACTTCTGAATATAAAGAACCTCCTGGGAAATGGTTGCAAGACAAGCGCCTACAAAAAGCGAAAGAACTACTGGAAGGAGGGGATTTAAAAGCCTCTGATATCTATTTAGATATGGGCTATAATAACCTGTCTAACTTTAGTGTAGCCTTCAAGAAAAAGTTTGGAATTAGTCCAACGGATATTTCAAATTAATATGACATATTGCATTAACCTATAGTTCAATAAGTTAATGCAATGACTCTACCTTATTATTTTAAAAAATCGTATACTGAACTTTTTTCATAAGTTATTGACCCTCATGAATAACTTCACTATTAAGCTCTCGCCATATATTAGCACTCAACAAAATATCGCTTGTTTTCGCAAGCAGTATTTAAAAATAAAAATATACAATTATGGCAAATGTGACTAAACCTAAATTTAAAGAAAGATATGAAAATTTTATTGGCGGTAACTTCGTTGCTCCTGTAAAAGGTCAGTATTTCGATAACATATCTCCCGTAGATGGGAAGGTATTTACTCAGGCAGCGCGTTCCACTCAAGAAGATGTCGATCTGGCTTTAGACGCTGCACATGACGCGTTTCCCTCGTGGAGTAGCTCTTCAGCTGCAGAACGAAGCAATATGTTATTAAAAATTGCGCAGGTCATGGAAGATAATCTAGAGTATTTGGCAACTTTAGAGACCATTGATAACGGAAAACCAATCCGTGAAGCCCGTGCAGCCGATATCCCTTACTGTATTGATCACTTTCGCTATTTTGCTGGAGTTATTCGGGCAGACGAAGGAAGTATTTCAGAACACGATAAAAACACACTAAGCATCGCCTTAAACGAGCCTATAGGTGTTGTTGGTGAAATCATTCCTTGGAATTTCCCAATGCTAATGCTAGCTTGGAAAATTGCACCAGCTTTGGCAGCAGGTTGCACAGCAGTTGTAAAACCAGCAGAGCAGACGCCTACCAGCGTTATTGTTTTAATGGAACTTATTGGTGATATATTACCTGCAGGGGTATTAAATATTGTAACTGGTTTTGGTGCAGAAGCTGGACAGGCTTTAGCAACATCCAAACGCATAGATAAACTTTCCTTCACTGGTTCTACAGAAACGGGTCGTAAAGTATACCACAATGCAGCAGAAAATATCATTCCTGTAACTATGGAACTAGGGGGGAAATCTCCTAACGTTTTCTTTCCATCAGTTGCTGAGCAAGACGACGAATTCTTTAGCAAATCTATTGAAGGTGCATTGATGTTCGCCCTTAACCAAGGAGAGATCTGTACAACACCATCTCGTATTCTAGTTCACGAAGATATCGTTGATCTTTTTATAGAAAAGATGCAAGAACGCTTAAAGCTAGTTAAAGCGGGTAACCCTTTAGATCCTGAAACAATGATTGGTTCTCAAGTTTCTAAAGCACAATGTGAAAAGATTCTTGACTACATCACTATCGGTAAAGAAGAAGGAGCTGTTGTATTAGCTGGTGGAGAAGCTGGTAACCATGAAGGTGATCTTTCTGGAGGATACTATGTACAACCAACCGTATTGAAAGGAACAAATGACATGCGAGTATTTCAAGAAGAAATTTTCGGCCCAGTTGTCGCATTGACTACCTTTAGTTCTACGGAAGAAGCAATAGCTATAGCGAACGATACCCCTTATGGCTTAGGAGCAGGTGTTTGGTCTCGTGATGCTCATGAATTATTCCAAGTTCCACGTGCTATTCAAGCTGGTAGAGTGTGGGTAAATCAATACAATACATATCCTGCCCATGCTCCTTTTGGTGGTGTGAAAGATTCAGGATTCGGTCGTGAAAACCATAAAATGGCGTTAGATCATTACCGTGTTGTAAAAAACATGCTGGTTTCTTATGACAAGAAACCTATGGGACTCTTTTAAGTATAAGTGAAAATTATTTTCAATTAATGACAACCCCAGAAAACTCTGGGGTTGTTTGGTTTATAACATAAGGGGCTATTGCCCTATTTTAAAATGTCTATTTAAATTAAAAAAAAATACACATATTTAAATACATCAGCTTGTGATTTTTATAAAATCATTAAGTTGATATATTTTTAAAATTGACTAAAAAAGGGACAAAAAAAGCTAAAATAGTCTAACATTGACGGTAAATAATTACATATTGCTGCAAGAGAGCTGTAAAAAGTTAACCCTTATTGATAAAGGGGGGGTGCTTTGTATCAATTTTGATGACCATTATTTTATTGAAGTCAACAAAATTAGATAGCCAGTAATCACTTGAAATTAGGGAAAGTATAAATACCCTAGTAAAATTTTAAAAGAAAACTGCTGCTGATGCCCAACCTGGAAGTACTACAAGAAAACAACGATTATATAGTCGTGAACAAAATGGCTGGGCTTATTAGTGAAAAAAGTCCCTATGAAAATCTCACTGTAGAGAATCAAGTGTTGCATCACCTTTTAAAAAATAAACGAAAGCCCTATATCGGGGTTATACATAGATTAGATCGCGTGACAAGTGGGGTATTGGTTTTTGCTAAGAAAAAAAGTATTCTTGTGGGATTCAATGAGCTGTTTAGCAGTAGAAAAGTTCAAAAAACCTATTTGGCAATTGTTCAAAAGAAGCCTTTAAAGAGCAAAAAAACCTTGACTAATTTTCTTGTAAAAAACAACCTAGAAAAAAGAGCAGATATCGTGTCTTTAAAATCTAAAGAATCTCTAAAATGCATTCTTTCTTATCAAGTTATAGACGAAAACAATTTTGGCTATCTTTTAGAAATAAAACCTAAAACTGGTCGGTTTCATCAAATAAGAGCCCAGTTAGCACATATGGAACTCCCTATTATTGGAGATGAAAAATATGGTTCAGATCAAGAATACTTTCCTTTATCGATTTGTCTGCATGCTTGGAAATTATCGTATCAAGTCGCTGGCTCCACTGATATTAAAACTTACGAAGCACCTGTCCCAAAAAACAATTTTTGGAAGTTTACAAAAATCTAAATTTCACAGCTACACTCAAGTAGATTGCTTAATTTATAAAACACCGCGTAAAAATCACGCCATATAAAGCTGCATAAGGATTAACTGTAATTTACCCATGATATCCGTCAATTAGATGATGTGTGATAGGCGAAGTATAAATTGCTAGTGGTCAGGAGTTTAAGAAGTATGGCATAATTCCGCTCTAAAAATTCCTTTGAGTTCTTCTATTGCTGCTTCTTTTTTGTGGCCTATCTCAGATACTTGTGATAGTAATTTTACAAGAGGTAAAACACAAAGCCTTATCCGATCTGCCAATGGTTTTTTTCTCACCTATGTTGTATTTATTTTTCACAAGATCTCAGCTAGGACTTTACTTTAAGCTATCCGTTCTTAATGGTTAGATTCTTTTAAGTGATTTAAAAAGTAGTTTTTTAAGGTTAGTTTTAACTAATTTAGGAGCCCCTGACATAATTATCTTATGACTAAAAATAACGAAAGCAACTAAAGATCAAAGTATATATCGTAAACGATAAAAGCAACAACATTATGCCTTGGAGCACTCCACACACTTAAGGTCTTAGTTTCGCCACACACTTTATAAAATGCGGAACAGGCTTAAGACATATCTAGGCTGCTTTAGGTCATAATGGCTCTAAAATTACAAAAATTTATACTTGAGTTTTAGCAAAGTACAATAAAACAATAAAAACTCCATTGGATTTTATACACAAAAGTGTTAGTTTAGATAAGGATAAAACAACGTCCTATATAAATCCAAAAGAAGAGTTATTAGACAAGGTAAGAGTTGCAGTTATTACTAACATGGCCACAGGTAGTTCTGGAGAAGTAACTGAACTAGCTTTCAAAGGGAGACGAAACACTATTTTTATTGGTGAAAAAACATATGGAGCGATGATAGCGAACGTTAGAAGAAATTTATCTTTTGGAGCATTTATGGCACTGACAACTAGTTATGAGTGTGACAGAAAAGGGAATTCTATGAAAAAATATTTCCAGACATTAAAATTACTGGGGAGGACAATTTTGTGTATGGAATTAGTTTGTTTGCGGTCGGCAGAACGCTAATAAAGAAAAAACGAATTGCAAAACTTGCTGGGTATTTTCAAATAACACTCGCGATTATTGGATTTATAGAAGTTTTAAGGAGGTTTTTTGGAGACAAGGAACTTCCCGATTTTTCAACAATGATTATCATTTCGATTTTTGCACTTATAGCAAATGGAATTTGTCTTTACATTTTGCAAAAGTCAAAAAGTAAAGAAGAAGCGAGTATGATTTTCACCTCAAATGACGCGATTATTAACTTATACCAAATTAAATTTATAATGTCGTATAAATAAATTGAATTATTTTTTGACTAATTGAAGTTAAAAATAATTAGCATAGCCTTAGCTACGGTAATTATTTTTAATAAAAAGCAGGCGAAAAAGAAATGATTTATTGCGACATTATAGGTTTAAATTGGTAT
>NZ_PJBS01000322.1 GCF_002836055.1 Psychroflexus sp. MES1-P1E | reverse complement strand
TCTTATTGGCAGTAGTTTGTTGGAGGGTATCTCCTATGGTAAACCTGATGGTTTGGGTTAAAGAGTCTACCCGATTTTTAATGAGATAGCCTAAATTTGAGTCCTTAGAATCTTTTTCTTGTCCATATAGGCCAAAGTTGATAAAAAGTCCTACCAAAAAAAGTATATGAAGTAAGTTTGTACGCAATGCTTTTGTACTATTTTTGTAAATGTGGCCTATGTTTTGAAGCTTCAAAATTACATTTTATTTTTATGCTACCTATAAAACTTTTGAATAACATCATCTATAATAAAATCTATGTTTAGAACTAACTGTAGTGTTCAACTATTATTGTTTTCCTTTTTTCTGGTAGCGATTCCTTTCGACTCTATTTCCCAGTCCAAAAATAAGGAGTTTGTTGTCATACTTGACGCTGGCCATGGAGGTAAAGATTCAGGAAATACTGGGAATAATTATTCAGAAAAGGACATAGCTTTAAGCATTGTACTAAAAATCGGTGAACAATTAGAAAAATATGATGATTTAGATGTCATATACACTAGGAAAAAGGATGTTTTTATACCGCTAGATAGAAGAGCAGAAATCGCTAATAAAGCTTCTGCAGACTTGTTTGTTTCGATCCATTGTAACGGAGTGAATAATAGTTCTCCTTCTGGAACTGAAACTTTTATTTTGGGTCTTCACAGAAACAAGGATAATCTAGAGATTGCGATGAAAGAAAATTCAGTTATCAAATTTGAAGATAACTATGAAGTTAAATACGATGGCTTTGATCCAGATTCCCCAGAATCTTATATCGGTTTTACGATCATGCAAGAGGAGTTTTTAGATCAAAGTGCCTTGCTAGCAAATTTTGTTCAAAAACAATTTCAAAGTACATTGAAAATGAAAAATAGGGGGGTAAAACAGGCCGGTTTCCTTGTCTTAAGAGAAACCTATATGCCAAGCGTACTCATTGAAACTGGATTTTTGACCAATGATACTGAAGGGGCTTTTTTAAATTCAAATAGTGGTCAAGATCAATTGGCCGATGCCATTGTCGATGGTATTAATAATTATAAAAACATTATCAATATTACGGCATTAGAATCAGAACTGAAAAAATATAAAGTAAGTTCTAGCGATGTTATTGAAGATTTTGAGGCTATTACTTTTAAAATCCAATTAGCAGCAAGTTCAAGAAAAATAGATCCTAAACCAGAAAACTTCAAAAGACTATATCCTATAAGTAGAAACCAGGAAAATGATCTTTACAAATATTATTTTGGTCAGACCAACAATTATATGAGTGCTCAAACTCTTAAAGATAAAGCTAAAGCTGAAGGTTATACTTCAGCATTTGTTGTTGCTTTTGATTCTAATGGAAACAAAATATCTGTAAAAGAAGCTTTGAATACTAGAGTTAACCCCTAGTTTTTAATCAAAGTTTACTACATTTGAAATAAATTTAAAGCCCTTGAAAAAAGAACTAAAAGTTGGTATTTTAGCTATAGTTGCAATCGGACTTCTCATTTTTGGTTATAATTTCCTAAAAGGAAATAATGTATTTAACTCATCTCGAGTTTTTTATGCTGTTTATGATAATGTTGAAGGCCTTAGTCCGTCAGCGCCTGTCTCTATAAATGGCTATCAAGTGGGTACTGTCACAGATATTCAGTTTATTAAAAGTGGTCAGTTGTTGGTGACTATGAATATTAATAATGATTTTAATTTCTCCAAAGCTAGTGAAGCTCAAATATATGGTGGAGGGTTGATAGGTGGAAAGTCCATGCAGATAGAACTTGATAATACCTCCACAGAGGCAGCGAAATCTGGTGATACACTTCAATCTTCTGTAGAAGAAGGGTTAATAGAGCTGGTGAATGAAAAACTCACACCTCTAAAAGACAAAATTTCCAATGCTGTGGTTGAAGTAGATACTTTATTGTCTTCTATTAATTATGTTTTTGATATAAATACTAGAAATAATTTAAGAAATTCAATTAAGAATTTGAATGAGACCTTAACTTCTCTGAATCTTTCTACTAGAAAAATTGAAGATGTCTTAAATTCGAATACCGATAATATCAATTCAACTATTGAAAACTTTAGATCAACATCGGATAATTTGTCAAAAATGTCTGATACTCTTTCTAAAATTGAATTCAATAGAATTGTTCAAAATGCCGATGAAACTCTGTTAAACCTGAAAGAAATTTCAAACAAATTAAAAAATGGTGATGGAAGTTTGGGTAAATTGTTAAATGATGATCAGATGTATATCAATATAGAAAATGCAACTAAAGAATTAGAAGAATTATTAAAAGATGTCAAATTAAATCCTAAGCGTTATGTCCATTTTTCTATATTTGGTAAGAACAACGTTAAATATAAAAAACTCGAAGATTAAATTATGATAGAATATATCCCACAATTTTTATTTGTTATTGTTTTAATAACAGCTTTTTTGTTTTTTGCAAAAAATGTCTTTTCGCTAAGGCGAAATATTAATTTAGGTAAGGACATTGACAGAAAGGATCATAAATATTTACGACTCAAGAAGATGATAAAAATTGCTCTTGGTCAATCAAAAATGGTAGTAAAACCTATATCTGGAACACTTCACATCATTGTTTATGTTGGATTTATTATTATCAATATTGAAGTCTTAGAAATCGTCATTGATGGAATCGCTGGAACTCATAGAATTTTTTCGTTTATAGGACCAGTATATGATGTGCTTATTGGAAGTTTTGAAATTTTAGCTTTTCTCGTCTTGGTGAGTGTGATCATATTTTGGATACGAAGAAACGTAATGAATATAAAACGCTTTCTTTCTAAAGAATTAAAGGGCTGGTCTAAAAATGATGCTAATTATATCTTGTATTTTGAGGTGGTCTTGATGGTTTTATTTTTAACTATGAACGCTACCGATTATCAATTACAAATGCTTGGTGCCGCACATTATGCTAGTGAAGCAGGTCTTTCTGGTTCATTTCCTATCAGCCAGTTTTTATTGCCATTATTTGATGACATGAGTATTAGAACACTTGTTGTTATTGAAAGATCAGCTTGGTGGCTTCATATTATTGGAATCTTAATTTTTCTAAACTACTTATATTACTCAAAACATCTTCACATATTATTAGCCTTTCCAAATGTGTATTTTTCTAATTTAGAAAACTTAGGAAAAATCAAAAATTTGGAGGCGGTTACTAATGAAGTCAAATTAATGATGGATCCTGATGCAGATCCATATGCCGAGCCAGTCGGAGGTGGAAGCGAAGAGGATGTTCCTGAAAAATTTGGTGCTAGTGATGTTCAAGATTTAAATTGGTTTCAACTTCTAAGTTCTTATTCCTGCACAGAATGTGGTCGATGTACTGCAGAATGTCCTGCTAGTCAAACAGGCAAAAAGCTCTCTCCAAGAAAAATTATGATGGATACAAGAGATCGCTTGGAAGAAGTAGGAAAACAATTGGATAAAGGGGAAAAAGTTAATGACGATAAACCCTTGCTAGACGGCTATATTTCTAGGGAAGAACTTTGGGCGTGTACGACTTGTAATGCTTGTGTAGATGCATGTCCTATAGGTATAGACCCTTTGTCTATTATTATGGATATGAGACAATATTTAGTGATGGAAGAAAGTGCTGCACCTGTTGAGCTGAATAATGCAATGACAAATATTGAAAATAATTCTGCTCCTTGGCCCTACAATCAGCAAGATAGGCTGGATTGGGCGAAAGACTAAGTTTAGTTTATGAAAGATGAATTTAAACATAAAGACTCCAAAGGACAATCCATTAGTCCAAGTCTACCAGATAATGTAAAAAACTATCTGATTGATATTGATGGAACTATCACAGACGATGTTCCCAATGAAGAACCAGAGAGAATGGCGACATGTGAGCCTTTTCTAGATGCCTTGGAAACTATAAATAAATGGTATAACAAAGGACATCAAATCTGTTTTTTTACGTCAAGAACCGAAGAACATAAAAAAGTGACAGCAGATTGGTTATCTAAACATGGGTTTAAATACCATAGCTTATTAATGGGTAAACCGAGGGGTGGAAATTACCATTGGATCGACAACCATATCGTTAAAGCTACACGTTACAAAGGTCGTTTTACGGACCTTATAAATAAAAATGAAATTATACAAGTTTTTAAAGATTAAAATATAATTATATGAGTGAATCCTTAAAAGTGCCAACAATGGCCTCTTATTTAGCTGAAGGAAAACAACCTGAAGTTTTATTTTGGGTAGGTTGTGCAGGAAGTTTTGACGACAGAGCTAAAAAAATCACTAAAGCGTTTGTGAAAATCCTTAATAATACTGGGGTTGATTTTGCCGTTCTTGGAACGGAGGAGGGGTGTACTGGAGATCCTGCAAAAAGAGCTGGAAATGAATTTTTATTTCAGATGCAAGCCATGACCAATATTGAGGTTCTAAATTCTTATGATGTACAAAAAATTGTAACTGCATGTCCTCATTGTTTCAATACGTTGAAAAATGAATACCCTGGTTTAGGGGGTAACTATGAGGTTATACATCACACTCAATTTTTAAAACAATTATTGAATGAAGGCCGTTTAAAGGTTGAAGGAGGAAAGTTTAAAGGTAAACGTATAACTTACCATGATCCTTGTTATTTAGGGAGAGCTAATGGTGAGTATGAAGCTCCTCGCGATCTTTTAAGAAAGCTTGAGGTAGAATTAATAGAGATGAAGTCTTGTAAATCTAAAGGTCTTTGTTGTGGTGCTGGAGGAGCACAGATGTTCAAAGATGCTGAAAAAGGAGATAAGGAAGTCAACATACACAGAACAGAACAGGCGGTTGAGACAAAACCTGAGATCATTGCTGCTGGATGTCCTTTTTGTAATACAATGATGTCAGATGGAGTTAAAAATAAAGAAAAGCAGGATGAAATTGAAGTTTTGGATGTTGTAGAAATGATTGCAAATGCAGATGATTTATAAAAAGGTATGGTAGTAGATTTTAAAGAGTTACCAAGTTCTTCAAGAGTTTGGGTTTTTCAAACAAATAGAGGGTTTGGTGAAGATGAGTTAAATGAAATAAAGCCTAAAATTAATGACTTTCTTGAGCGATGGACCGTTCACGGCCAATCTCTACGAGCTGGTTACGAGATAAGGTATAATAGATTTATTGTTTTGGGTTTAGATGAGTCACAAGCTAGCGCTAGCGGTTGCTCTATAGATGCTTCTGTTCATTTTATACAAAGCCTTGAAAAAGAATACAATGTTGATTTACTCGATAAGATGAACGTAAGTTTTAAAAATGGTGAGTTTGTTGCTTACAAACAACTAATCGACTTTAAAAAAATGGTGAAACAAAAAGCAGTATCGCCAACTACTATTGTTTTCAACAATTTAGTGAATACAAAATCAGAGTATGAAGAATTTTGGGAAGTGCCTATGACTGAAAGCTGGCATAGTCGTCTATTATAGATAACATATGAGTTTACAAATCAATTTTAAAGTCATCATTATGATGGCTTTTTTATCATCTTACAGCCTTTTTTCTCAAAGCAGTTTATTTGCAGAAGATACTATTGCTCAAAGGCAATGGGTGGATTCCATATATTCTAATTTATCTCTTGAAGAGAAAATCGGTCAGTTATTTATGATTGATGTTTTTACAAGCAAGTCTGATTCTGAACTTGAAAGTCTTGAAAGTTTAATAAAATCTAATCATATTGGAGGTGTCATATTTTCTAAAGGAAATCCTTATCGCCAAGCTCAAATCACCAATAAAATACAAACTGAAAATAAGATCCCTTTACTTGTAGGTATGGATGCAGAATGGGGATTGGCTATGAGGCTAGATTCTACTTATGCTTTCCCTTGGAATATGACTCTTGGAGCTATACAAGATACATCTATAGTGAGAAAAGTAGGACATCAAATTGGAAAGCATAGCAAAAGACTTGGTGTTCATATCAATTTTGCTCCCGTGGCAGATATCAATACAAATCCTAATAATCCAATTATTGGTAACCGCTCGTTCGGTGAAACCAAAGACATTGTTATTTCTCATTCAGTGGCCTTGATGCGGGGGATGCATGAGGCTGGAATATTGTCTAGTGCAAAACATTTTCCTGGTCATGGTGATACAGAGCAAGACTCACACAAAACATTGCCGAGTATTAATTTTTCAGAAAAACGAATTAGAGATATTGAATTAAAGCCCTTTCAAGCATTGATAGATGAAGGAGTGAGTAGTGTAATGGTCGCTCATCTCAATATACCAAGTCTTGAAAGTCAAAAGAACCTTCCTTCATCTTTATCTTCTAAAATTGTTTCAGACTTATTGAAAGGAGAGCTCGGCTTCAATGGACTTATAATTACAGATGCTTTAAACATGAAAGGGGTAAGTAATAGTAGTTCTACTCCTGGGGAAGTAGATTTAGAAGCCTTTAAAGCAGGAAGTGATATTTTATTGATTCCTGAAGATGTTCCCAAGTCTATTAGTATTATAAAAGAAGCAATCTTAAAAGGAGAGATAGCAAACAAAAGACTTGTCGCTTCGGTTAAGAAGATATTATATGCTAAATATAAAGTGGGTTTACATTCATTTAAACCGATAGAAACCGCTCAGTTAACAGCAGAATTAAATTCAGAAGAGAATGATGCTGTTTACCAAGAGGCCATACAAAATGCAACAACGGTCATAAAAAACGATCTTGGTATTCTTCCAATTAATGATATAGAGCAACAAACCTTCGCTTATGTAGCTCTTGGAGATACTTCTGGAGATCAGTTTTTTGAAACGATGAATCAATACGCTAGAGTTGATAAAATTGATGTTACCAAAAACAAAATAGACTTGAGTCAATTTTCTGACTACGACCAAATAATTATTGGGTTTCATAAATCTGATGCTAATCCTTGGGCGGATTATAAATTTTCACCTTTTGAAATTGAGTTGATAAAATCTATTTCTCAAGACTATAAAACAATTTTAGTCAACTTTACAAGACCTTATAGCTTGTTGCAATTGAAGAATTATATCAACATTGATGCAATTGTTCAAGCTTATCAAAACAGTATAATCGCTCAACAGGTCGTAGGCCAGCAATTATTTGGTGGCATTGATTTCAAGGGCAAACTCCCTGTTAGTATAACTTCAGCATTTCCAGTAGGAACGGGTTATAAATTAAAGTCAAACGGCAGACTTGGTTATGACCATCCCCAAAACCAAGGGTTCAATTCTGAATTAGTTTCAAAAATCGATTCTTTAGCAGCCTATACGTTAGAACAAGAAATGACACCTGGTATGCAAATTTTAATTGCACGTAAAGGAAAGGTGATCTACAATAAAAATTTTGGATATCATACGTATGACAAAGAAATAAAGGTTCAAGATGATGATGTCTACGATCTAGCTTCTCTAACAAAGATATTAGCCACTTTGCCAATTTTGATGACTTTAGAAGAAAGCAACAAGATCGATTTGAAGTCTAAGTTATATGAACTTTTGCCAGAACTTGCTACTTCCAATAAAGCTAACATGAGCGTTTTAGAGATGCTATCTCACTATGCAAAACTCCAAGCTTGGATTCCTTTTTACAAAAAGACCTTAGAGGATAAGTCAAAATACTATGCTACAGAATTTTCAAAAAAATTCAGTGTAAAAGTTGCCCAAAATATGTATTTAAGGACAGATTATCAAGATTCTATCTATGCAAGAATTGTTGAAAGTGATTTAAGAGATTCATTGGAATATAAGTATTCTGATCTTCCCTATTATTTTTTAAAGAAATATATTGAAAAACAGTCTGATTCCACATTAGATAAAATAGCTGAAAATTATTTCTACAAGCCAATGCGGTTATCTCATTTGAAATTTTATCCGCTGAATTATTTTGAAAAAAATAAAATTGTTCCTACTGAATTTGATAAGGAGTGGAGAAATGAATTAATACACGGTAGAGTCCATGATCAAGGTGCTGCCATGCTTGGGGGAGTAGGAGGGCATGCTGGCTTATTTGGCAACGCTTCTGATGTTGCGAAGTTTATGCAACTTTATCTCAACGAAGGGATTTATGGTGGTAAGCGTTTTTTTAATGCTGAAACCATGAACAAATTCAACACTTGTTATTATTGTGAGAAGGATGTGAGAAGAGGCGTAGGTTTTGATAAACCACAATTGGATGAGATTGGTCCAACTTGTGGATGCTTATCTATGTCTAGTTTTGGACATTCTGGATTTACAGGTACTTATGCCTGGGCAGATCCTGAGAAAGAAATTATTTATGTTTTTTTATCTAATAGGATTCATCCCGTTTCGTCTAATACTAAACTTATAGATGAAGACATTCGAACCAAAATACAGGGCGTTATTTATGAAAGCCTTTCCAAATTAAATTGATATTAGTTTAAGAGTAAATTCAAATTGTAACTTCTACTTTTGAAGTCATAAAATATATAGATGAAAATAGCTATAGTATGTTATCCTACCTTTGGGGGTAGTGGAGTAGTTGCTACCGAATTAGGTATTTCTTTATCCAAACGAGGTCATGAAATTCATTTCGTAACTTATAAACAGCCAGTAAGACTAGAATACTTAAGTAACAATATCCGTTATCATGAGGTTCTAGTTCCCGAATACCCTTTGTTTCATTACCAACCTTACGAATTGGCATTATCCAGCAAACTCGTTACCGTAGTGAAAAATCATAAAATTGATGTTTTGCACGTACATTATGCTATTCCTCATGCTTATGCTGGATTTATGGCACAGCAAATGCTCGCAGAAGATGGTATTAGTCTTCCTATGATGACGACCTTACACGGTACAGATATAACTTTAGTGGGAAGTCACTCTTTTTATAAACCTGCTGTTAACTTCAGTATCAATAGAAGTGATGTTGTTACTTCAGTATCAGAGAGTTTAAAAAAAGACACACTTAATATTTTTGATATTAAAAAAGATATTAAAGTAGTTCCAAACTTTATAGATATAGCAAATCTCAGCCAAAGTTTCGAGGACTGTCAAAGAGAGTTATTTGCTAATGAAGATGAGAAAGTAATTACCCACGTAAGTAATCTCCGGCAAGTGAAACGCATCGATCACGTCATTCAAATATTTCATAAAATCCAATCTAGTATTAAGTCAAAGCTTATTATTATAGGTGACGGTCCAGAACGGGAAATGGCTTCAAATTTAGCCATTGAGTTAGGCATTAGAGACAAAGTTATGTTTCTTGGAAAAAGCAATGAGGTTGAAAAAATATTATGCTATTCAGATTTATTTTTGTTGCCTTCGGAAAAAGAAAGTTTTGGTCTTGCTGCACTTGAAGCTATGGCTCATGGAGTTCCTGTCATTTCTACTAATGCAGGTGGACTTTCTGAAGTAAACATGGATGGAGTTTCTGGTTACTTGAGCAATGTTGGTGATGTTGAAAATATGGCCTTAAACGGTATTAAAGTACTTTCCAATGAAAATACTTTAGAGCAATTTAAAAAAGGAGCTAGATCAACTGCTGAAAAGTTTGATGTAAAAGAGATTGTTAGCCAATATGAGGATTTATACAAGCAAATGGTTTAATCTCTTGTATCACAAATATCAAACGCCTTGAATCTGATTTTGTTTTTTCAAAAATCCAAACTTGATTTAGGTAGGGGTATTTTGAAATTTTGTTTGTTATAAGCCTCTTAAATCTTAAAAATAGCAGCATGTTGAGCCTTATAACTATATGTTTGATTTATAACATCGGTTCAGAATCTTATCATATGATTGATTGAACGGTTGTCAAATTCAGTGCAGAAAAAGTGAATACTTCCTCCTGTGCGTTATGTGAATTTTGCTTTAGTAGTATTCTCTGTAATTTCCTAAACTTTTGGTAAATCACTTTCATAGCTTACTCAACTGCTTAAAATAACTCTAATACCAAGTTATAATCTATAGATTGATTAATGACATTTCTAAGATTAATATCTTCGAAAAATCTGCTATACTCATTTTTTCTATCTAATCACTAATTTGTAATTTGTGAATAAAATTAATGATTACACCTTTAAATGTGTTCTGTAATTTGCTTTGAATTACAAAACTTACAGCATAACAACGACCTCATGCGGCCTCTAGTATTGGGTAAGAACAAAATTGAGATTTAATATTCCATGCGATAAAAATAAGCCTTATGCTATAATTGCAACTTTAAAACCACAACAGAAATAGTCCTTATAGAATCTTGAGCAGTGTTTTTCTGAATATTCAGCAAAAATGTCAAAAAAATAAGAACAAGTGCGACAAATACAAGATGGGGTAGATTCATTATTAATGAATCTACCCCATCTTAAACTTTAGTTGTCAATTTATACCACGCTTTTCCTGAATTATTTACAACATCTGAATCTTGAATTAATGTCCTGATTTAGGCGTGCTGCTTTTCTTCTATCTTCATAAGCCAAGCATCTAGCATCCAACTTGTTTTTTCAAGTTCTCTTATGTAAGCTCCTATCAAATCAATAGTACCTTCGTCATCATTTTTAGTTGCAGAATCTACCACATTTCTCATTTGGTTGATAATCGTACTATGGTCATCAAGTAAAACACTTACCATTTTATGATCTTGAATAGTTGAAGAAGTTTCCTTCAAATTTGATAAGTTCAGATAATCTGTAAAATTACTTTTAGGTTGAAATCTTAATGTCAATATACGTTCTGCAATTTCATCTATTTTCACTTTGGCTTCATTGTACATATCTTCAAATTGAACATGAAGATCAAAAAAGTTCTGACCAGTTACATTCCAGTGAAAATTTCTCAATTTTTGGTAATACATGTGATAGTCAGCTAACAATATATTGAGCTCTTTTATCGTGTCTTTCGTTTTAGATTCATCCAAATTTAAGTAACTCATAAATTAAATTTTAATTTTCAAATTAATATCTATTTACGCATTTCTTTTTTCGCCTAGTTTCATACTCCAAGCGTCTAGCATCCAACTTGTTTTTTCTAATTCTCTAATGTAAGCACCAATTAGATCTATAGTCCCTTCATCTCCATTAGCATCTGCTACTTCTGTAGTTTTCCTCATTTGTCTAATGATAGTTCCATGATCATCAAGAAGATTGGTTACCATTTCCTTATCTGTTATATCGGAAGATGACTCTTTGATATTAGATAGCTTAAGATAAGTAGTCAAATTACTTTCTGGTTGAAATCTTAATGTGAGTATACGTTCAGCAATTTCATCTATCTTTAACTTAGCATCATCGTACATTTCTTCAAACTGCTCGTGTAAATCAAAGAAATTTTGACCAACTATATTCCAATGGTAGTTTCTTAATTTTTGATAGTATAGTTGATAATCGGATAAAAGAATGTTCAATTCTCCTACAGTTTCTTTAGTTTTAGATTTGTCTAAATTTAAGTAATTCATAGTTTATTTAATTTTTAATTTATTCAACATTTTTTTGAAACCTGTTTACCTGTAATCAAGCACTCACATACTAGAATTTCATTATAACTATCAGCTGTTAAAATAGAATGAATGTATAAAACGTTCACAGAACTCATTTATACCTTCAAACACGAAATACCCATCAACTTCAAATTGTTTGATTAGATAAGTTTTCTTTCTTTTTAAATCTTTAAAATCATAATCTAGAAGATTTAAACTTCAAGCATAGCTGATATCTATTAAAACATTCATGAGTTGTGTAAGTGTATTTTACATTCAATTTCAATTATGTTTTTTTGTTAAAAGTAAAGATAATTCGGAGTCATTTTAAAATAAAGCAATCGGTTTATCAAGATACAGCTATTATTTTTTCTTATTGTTATCTTTGATATAATAGAATAAACCCAATGGAAAACTAAGCAATAAAAATACAAATTGTCTAGTGATAATTCCATAAAGAGTTATGATAGCCACTATAACATATATCCAGGTTGTCTTTGTAATTTTCATAGCGTCAACAATAATACTATCTAATAGAGGTGATACTAATAAAAAGAGCTTCTTTTATAAAGAAGCTCTTCTATGTAGATTTAGGATTCCTTATCTGCTGTTTTTTGGACATGGATAACTAACTCGTTTTTTTCTTTATCTAGATCCATATATAGGGTGTCACCTTCAGTTATAGAAGAATTGATAATCTTCTCTGCTAAGGCATCTTCAATATATTTTTGGATGGCTCTATTCAAAGGTCTTGCTCCATACTGTCTATCAAATCCTTTATCAGCTATATAATCTTTAGCTTCTTCGCTTAATGAAAATTGATATCCAACATCATTAATTCGCTCAAAAAGTATTTTCAATTCAATATTGATAATTTTTTTGATATCGTCTTTTTCTAAAGCGTTAAAGATAACTACATCATCCACACGATTTAAGAATTCTGGGGCAAAAGCTTTTTTTAGTGCTCCTTCAATTACCTTTTTAGTATTGTCGTCTTCCTGTTGTTGTTGTGATTTTGTTCCAAATCCAACTCCAGTTCCAAAGTCCTTAAGCTTTCTAGCCCCTACATTGGAAGTCATGATAATAATGGTATTTCTAAAATCTACTTTACGGCCTAAACTGTCTGTTAAATGACCATCATCCAACACTTGTAGCAGCAAGTTAAAGACATCAGGATGCGCTTTTTCAACTTCATCCAATAGTATAACAGCATAAGGTTTTCTTCTTACTTTTTCTGTAAGTTGTCCGCCTTCTTCATAGCCTACGTAT
Source organism: Psychroflexus sp. MES1-P1E (assembly GCF_002836055.1). Classification (GTDB taxonomy): domain Bacteria; phylum Bacteroidota; class Bacteroidia; order Flavobacteriales; family Flavobacteriaceae; genus Psychroflexus. The sequence goes on along the minus strand of NZ_PJBS01000322.1, from coordinate 5,826 downwards.
CCGGGAGGTGCTCCTATAAGTCTTGAAACTGCAAATTTTTCCATGTATTCACTCATGTCAAGTCTAATAAGAGCATCGTCGTTATCAAACAATTCTCTAGCAAGAACTTTAGCAAGTTGAGTTTTACCTACACCTGTTTGTCCTAAAAATATAAAGGAGCCAATAGGTCTGTTGGGATCTTTCAATCCTGCACGGTTACGCTGTATAGCTTTCACTATTTTTGTTACAGCTTCACTTTGTCCAATGACTTTATTTTTAATTGTTTCTGGTAATTCAGCTAACTTATTACCTTCAGTTCTAGCAATACGATTCACCGGAATACCAGTCATCATGGAAACCACATCGGCGATATGATTTTCTGTCACTGTTTCTTTATTCTCTTTAGAATCTTTTTCCCAGTCTTCTTGAGCTATCTGCAATTCATTTTCAATCCTTTTCTCGTCGTCTCTTAGTTTAGCAGCTTCTTCGTATTTCTGTTTTTTGACTACAGAATTTTTTTCTTCACGAATTTCTTCTAGCTCTTTTTCAAGCTTTAAAATCCGTTTCGGAACATTGATATTTGTAATATGGACACGACTTCCTGCTTCATCTAAAGCATCTATAGCTTTATCTGGCAGAAATCTATCTGTCATATATCTATTGGTGAGAGTCACACAAGATTTTATGGCTTCGTCTGTATAAATGACATTGTGGTGATCTTCATATTTATCCTTGATATTATTAAGAATTTCTACCGTTTCATCCACAGATGTAGGTTCTACGATTATCTTCTGAAATCTTCTTTCTAAAGCACCATCTTTTTCAATATGTTGTCTGTACTCATCTAGAGTTGTGGCTCCTATACAATGAATTTCTCCTCTTGCTAAAGCAGGTTTGAACATATTACTTGCATCAAGACTTCCTGTAGCTCCACCAGCACCAACTATAGTATGAATCTCATCTATGAAAAGAATGATGTCCTCGTTCTTTTCTAACTCATTCATTACAGCTTTCATTCTTTCTTCGAATTGACCTCTGTATTTAGTACCTGCTACTAAACTTGCAAGATCTAAGGTCACTACTCTCTTATCATAGAGAATTCTAGAGACTTTCCTTTGTATAATCCTAAGGGCTAAACCTTCTGCAATGGCACTTTTACCAACACCCGGTTCACCTATAAGGAGTGGATTATTTTTCTTTCTTCTACTTAATATTTGAGAAACTCTCTCTATTTCCTTTTCACGTCCTACAACAGGGTCTAATTTTCCCTCTTGGGCCATTTCTGTTAGGTCACGCCCAAAATTATCTAATACTGGTGTTTTAGATTTTTTGGTAGATTTACCTTTGTTATTACCGTTTCCGCCTAATGACTCTTTTCCTGAGTCTCCAGCAGCAGCATCATCATCTTGGAATGCATCTGAAGGTGTGTCTAAATAATCACCATCTTGAGTAATCATCGCTTTAAATTCTTCTTTAACGTTATCATAATCTACTTTTAATTTATTTAGAAGCTTAGTTGTTGGATCATTTTCATTTCTAAGAATGCACAATAACAAATGCGCAGTATTTATAGAAGAACTTTGAAAAAGTTTAGCCTCAAGAAATGTAGTTTTAAGCGCTCTTTCTGCTTGCCTAGTTAAGTGTAAATTCTTTTTTTCCTGAGATATATCTGTGTTGGTATGATCTGAAGGATTTAAGATTTCAACTTTCCTTCTCAGCAGTTCCAAATCAACATTCATAGCATCCAATATATTTATAGCTTTACCGCTACCATCACGAAGTAAACCAAGCATCAAATGTTCGGTTCCTATAAAATCGTGTCCCAAACGTAAAGCTTCTTCCTTACTGTAGGCTATTACTTCTTTCACTTTTGGTGAGAAATTATCATCCATAGTCTTTATGTTTATTAGACGTTTATTCAAAAATAATACCTTATTACCGATATATGCCATCTCAATAGTGAAAATCTTATTAAATGTCCTTTTAAAAAAAAGATGTAATTCAACTTTTATAGTCTTTAAGGATATAATAGGTTTTGTATATTTGCTCATTATTATACAAAATTAAGTTTTGTATAAATAGAATATTATCATTAATTAAAACAGTTTTAAATGGCAAACGGTGAGCAGCTAATACCCATAAATATTGAGGATGAAATGAAAACAGCTTACATCGATTATTCGATGTCGGTTATTGTTTCTAGAGCACTTCCAGATGTGAGAGATGGGCTGAAACCCGTACATAGAAGAGTCTTATTTGGCATGCAAGAGCTAGGTATATTTTCTAATAAATCTCACAAAAAATCTGCGAGAATCGTTGGTGAAGTTTTAGGTAAGTATCACCCACACGGTGATACCTCAGTTTACGATGCCATGGTAAGGATGGCGCAAGAATGGAGCATGCGTTATCAACTTGTAGATGGTCAAGGTAACTTTGGTTCTGTAGATGGTGATAGCCCAGCTGCTATGCGTTATACAGAAGCTAGAATGAAGAAAATTAGCGAAGAGATGTTAGCTGACATCGATAAAGAGACCGTTGATTTTGTATTCAATTTTGACGATACTATAGAAGAACCTACAGTTCTGCCAACCAGAGTGCCTAATCTCCTAGTAAATGGAGCAAGTGGTATAGCCGTAGGTATGGCCACTAACATGGCACCACATAATTTATCTGAAGTAATTAACGGTGTTAATGCTTACATAGATAATAGAGATATTGAGATTGAAGAGCTCATGACTCATATTAAAGCCCCTGATTTTCCAACTGGTGGAATTATATATGGCTATGAAGGTGTTAGAGATGCCTTTATGACAGGGAGAGGACGAGTTGTCATGCGAGCTAAGTCCTCAGTTGAAGAAGTTAATGGAAGAGAATGCATAATAATTACTGAAATTCCTTACCAAGTCAATAAAGCAGACATGATTAAAAAAACTGCTGATTTGGTTAATGATAAAAAAATAGAAGGAATATCCTTAATCAGAGACGAGTCGGACAGAAATGGAATGCGTATCGTATATATCTTGAAAAAAGATTCACTTCCTAATGTTGTTCTAAATACACTTTTTAAACACACAGCATTACAATCTACATTTAGTGTCAATAACATAGCATTAGTAAAAGGAAGGCCACAAATGCTTAATTTAAAAGACATCATCTATAATTTTGTTGAGCATAGACATGAAGTAGTCATCAGAAGAACCAAATATTTGCTTAGAAAAGCAGAGGAGCGGGCTCATATTCTGGAGGGTCTAATTATAGCTTCAGACAATATTGATGAAGTTATTTCTTTGATTCGGGGTTCTCAGAATGCTGAAGAAGCTAGAGAAAAATTAGTAGAGCGTTTTCAACTCAGTGAAATACAAGTGAAAGCCATCGTTGAAATGCGATTGAGACAACTTACTGGACTTGAGCAAGATAAGTTAAGATTTGAGTATGATGAATTAATGATAACGATTGAAGATTTAAAAGATATTTTATCAAGTGAGGATCGTAGAATGGAAATCATACAAACTGAGCTTCTTGAAATAAAAGAAAAGTATGGTGATGATCGCCGATCGGAAATCAACATGGTTGGTGGAGATTTTAGTATGGAAGACATGATTCCTAACGAAAGTGTTGTTCTTACCATATCGCATGCTGGGTACATCAAAAGAACACCTTTAAAGGAATACAAAATACAAAATAGAGGTGGAGTAGGTCAAAAAGCATCTACAACACGTGATGAAGATTTCTTGGAATACATATTTTCTGGAACAAATCACCAGTATATTCTTTTCTTTACCCAAAAAGGAAAATGTTTCTGGATGCGAGTTTTTGAAATTCCTGAAGGAAGTAAGACCAGTAAAGGTAGAGCCATCCAAAACCTTATGAATCTCGATCCAGATGATAGAATAAATGCTTTCATTTTGGTTGAGAACCTTTCAAATGAAGATTATATCAACAACCATTATGTATTGATGGTGACTAAGAAAGGTCAAGTTAAGAAAACTATCTTGGAGCAATATTCTAGACCTAGAATTAACGGAATAAATGCTATATCCATTAGAGACGGAGATGAATTATTATCTGCGGTACTAACAGACGGTGAAAATCAGGTTATGTTAGGCTTAAGAAGTGGTAAAGCTCTCCGCTTTGAAGAAAAGCACATTAGACCAATGGGTAGAGGAGCCGCTGGAGTTAAAGGTATAACCTTAGCTTCAGATAAAGATGAAGTTATAGGTATGATCTGTGTTAAAAATCCTCAAGAGGAAACTGTTTTAGTTGTTTCTGAAAAAGGATATGGTAAGCGAACCTTTATTGACGATGTAGATGGAGAGCCGGTTTACAGAATTACTAACAGAAGAGGTAAAGGTGTAAAAACTATTTCTATCTCTGAAAAAACAGGACAGTTAGTAGCTATGAAGACTGTCCATGACGAAGATGATTTAATGATTATTAAGAAATCTGGAGTTGCCATACGTATGTCGGTTTCAGATATAAGAACAATGGGTAGATCTACTCAAGGCGTTAGACTTATTTCCTTAAAAGGAGATGATGAAATAGCAGCAGTCGCAAAAATCATAAATGAAGATGAAGATGAAACTGAAATCAATGATGATTTGGATGTTACAAACGGAGAAACTACTGAAGAATAATATTAAAACTTAACACTAAATAGATGAATACAATGAAAAAGTCAATTTTAGCAGTAGCCTTAATAGGTGCAACAAGCTTGAGCTTTTCACAAAGAGGTGAAATTAGAGATGCTGAAAGCGCAGTAGAAGACAAAAATTTTAAAGAAGCCCTTACTCAGTTAGACATAGCAAAACCTCTATTAGCTGATGAGAAAGACAAATGGGTAATACGTTATTATTTAACAAAAGCTAAAACTCATGGTAACTTAGCTGCAAAAAAGTCTGGTGATGACATGATTTCAGACATGGATGTCGCTTTACAGTCTTTAAAGGCTGTATTATCTATGGAGAATGAAAATGAAGAAGCCTCAGCTTATCAAAATAAATTGAGACAAACGATGGTTCAAACAGCTATTGATGGTCAAAACAATGGTGATTTTGATATTGCTGAAAAGCTGCTCTACAAAACTTATGAATTGGACAGAAATGATACGGTGATGCTCTATTATGCTGCGTCTGCCGCTGTAAATGGTAAAATTTATGACAAAGCTTTAAATCACTACCAAAAACTCTTGGATATGGGGTTCAATGGTGCAACAGAGCAGTTTGTTGCTACAAACATAGAATCAGGTGAAGAAGAAATTTTTGAATCTAAAAATATGAGAGATATCGCCATTAAAACTAGTGAATATAAAAATCCTAGCAAAAAGAAGACCCCTGCTTTAACTGGTGAAATTGCTAAAAACATCACTCTTATTTATATCCAAGAAGATCAACCTGATAAAGCCCTAAGCGCAATTAAAAAGGCTAAAGAAGAAAATCCAGAGGACACGAGTCTTTTACAAGCTGAAGCTGATCTTTATTATAGAATTGGTAAGATCGACAAGTATGACGAAGTGATGAAACAGGTTGTGAAAATGGATCCTGAAAACCCTTTACTTTATTATAATCTTGGAGTAGCATCAGAACAACTAGGAGATAAAAAATCTGCCAAGGAATATTATTTACAGACTATTGAACTAGATTCTGAAATGGTAAATGCTTATATTAATTTGGCTGCTCTTATTTTGAGCAAAGAAAGGGATATTGTTGAAGAAATGAATAGTTTAGGAAATTCTAGAGCTGACAATAAAAAATATCAAGATTTAAATATACAGAAAAAACAATTTTATAAAGATGCTCTACCTTATTTAGAAAGAGCATCAGAATTGAATCCAAAAAACATGGATGCATT
>NZ_PJBS01000321.1 GCF_002836055.1 Psychroflexus sp. MES1-P1E | reverse complement strand
GTTTAATTTGGTATTATATATTAAATTTCAGCTCAAATATGCAAAGTGAATCCTATGGCCTTTAAAAAAATATTTCTAAAAGTATAAGTTTGTTGATTTTAAATTTATTCATAAAAAAATCTATTACCAAATTAAATTTATAATGTTGTATAAATAAATTGAATTATACTACGACGTAGCTCAGCATAGGTTTTTTGAAGGATTGAAATTAAAAAGAAACTATTTATTGTGACAGTATAGGTTTAAATTGGTGCTTGATGTAGGAATCAAATAGCAGCGCAGGTAGAGTGAAGAGCGTCACCTCATAAACTCAGGTTTTCAAGTCGGTTTGTGGGCTAGCATTTTTGGTTGTGTGGGCGATGTATTCGACAAGGGGATTTACTTAAAACTAAAGACCTTAAATAAGCTGCTGGTGTAGGGACCCGATTTTTACTGGTCCAACAAAAGGAGGTCTACTTAAGAGTAGGTTCTGCCATAACCCCAAGTGAGAATGGCTTCTACAAATGAATTGGAGAAGCCATTTAAGCTCTAATCTTGTTTTATCCAATTCACAATTTCTTCATCCATTGGAGATGTTTTTGGAGAAATTACTTTTTCAAGCTCACCGTTCCCATTTAAAAGATATTTTTGAAAATTCCACTCTACAGAACTATCTTGTTTATTATTCCATTCCTTATCCGTTAGAAATTGATAAACATCATGTTTATCATCCCCTTTAATTTTAATCTTTCCCATCATTTTAAATTTTACACCATAATTTTCGACACAAAATTTTGATATTTCAGAATCACTTTCGGGCTCTTGTCCCATAAAATCATTGCTTGGAAAACCTATGATAGTGAAATTGGAATCTTTATAAGTATCATAAAGTTCTTGCAACTTTTCATATTGAGGAGTAAGTCCACATTGAGAAGCTGTATTTACAATCATTACTTTTTTTCCTTTAAGATCTGAAAATTCAAAGGTGTCGCCTTTTATATCGGTGGCTAGAAATTGGTGTATACTAGAGTTCATATTTTTTATTTTAAATGTGTTGCAGTCTATTTGACTTAGACTTTTGTTTATAGGTTTTTTGAATATATTTTATCAATTGTATTTCTTACAGAGGCGCTATTCCAATTGGCAGCTCCTGTTTTTTTCATAACGATTTCCCCTTCCCGATTTATAAGGAATGTTGTTGGCAATTTTTGACTTTGTAAACTTTTAGGAGGCTCGGATAACAAGTAATATATGGGGATATCTAAATTTCTTTTTTTCAAAAAAGGGCTTACAAGGTCCTCTGAATCTGAGGTCACAAAGTAGAAGTCCATTTTATCTTTATAATCACCATATAGTGTTTGTAAATCTGGCATCTCCGCGATACAAGGTGCACACCAAGTTGCCCAATAATTTAAAAGTATAATTTTATCTTCAGAATTTTCAAAGTTTACTGTTTTACCATTAGCATTTTTGATGTACCACTCGTAATCATTTATAGATTCCCTTTCATCTTGACTGATTTCAGAAGGACTGAAAGCTATAATTTTATTAATAAAAATCTGAATTGGAAATCTCGTGGATGGAAGTATCAGCACTACAACAACAACTACGAAAAGAAGACTACTCCACTGTTTTTTAAAAAATTTCATAATCTATATTTAACTAAAAGCACTAACAAATTTTAAAATTAAGAAGCCATCTATTGAAGATGGCTTCTTTAAACATAACATTGTGAAATAAGTGTTAAGCGTTATTATGCTTCTTAATCATATTAAGAGCGGAACCCTCTTTAAACCATCCAATTTGAGTTTCATTATAAGTATGATTTGCTTTGATAATGTCTTTCGACCCATCAGCATGAACAACTTCAATAATTAAAGATTTGCCTTCTGCAAAGTCTTTAAGATCTACAAAATTAAACGTATCATCTTCTTGAATCAAGTCATAGTCACTTTCGTTATCGAAAGTAATTCCTAACATACCTTGCTTTTTCAGGTTCGTTTCATGAATTCTTGCAAAAGATTTCACCAAAACAACTCTTACACCAAGATGTCTTGGCTCCATAGCTGCGTGTTCACGTGAAGACCCTTCTCCATAGTTATGGTCTCCTACGACTACCGTTTGTATACCCTTAACTTTATAAGCTCTTTGTGTTTTGGGAACAGCATCCTGTTTTCCATCCAACTGACTTTTCACAAAGTTAGTCTTCATATTGAAAGCATTCACTGCACCTATTAAGCAGTTGTCTGAAATATTATCTAAGTGCCCTCTAAACTTCAACCAAGGACCAGCCATAGAAATATGATCTGTTGTACACTTACCATGTGCTTTTATTAGCAATTTAGCTCCTATAAGATTTTTACCATCCCAAGGATCAAACGGATCTAATAATTGAATTCTATTGGAGTTAGGATCAACTGTTACATCGATAGAACTTCCATCCTTTTTTGGCTTCAAATACCCATTGTTTTGGACCGCAAAACCTAGTTCAGGTAATTCTATTCCTTGGGGCGGATCCAATTTCACTTCTTCACCATCTTCATTGATGAGGGTATCGTTCATGGGATCAAAATCCAAACGACCAGAAATTGCTATGGCTGCTACCATTTCTGGAGACCCTACAAAAGCATGCGTATTTGGATTACCGTCCGCTCGTTTCGAAAAGTTTCTATTAAAAGAATGCACAATTGTATTCTTCTCATCCCCTTTTCTGTCACTTCTATCCCATTGCCCAATACAGGGTCCACAGGCATTAGTAAATATAGTCGCTCCCAAATCTTCAAAAACTTTAAGAAGTCCGTCACGTTCTGCAGTAAATCGAATTTGCTCTGAACCTGGATTGATACCAAAATCAGATTTCGGAATTAGTTTTTTATCCACAGCCTGCTTAGCGATAGAGGCTGCTCTAGTTAAATCTTCGTAAGAAGAGTTAGTACAAGACCCAATTAATCCCCAATCCACTTTTATTGGCCAACCATTTTCTTTAGCTTTTGCCCCTAGCTCTCCAACGGGAGTGGCTAAATCTGGAGTAAAAGGACCATTTAAATGCGGCATTAAGGTAGTTAAATCAATTTCAATAACTTGATCAAAATACTCTTCTGGATTGTCATAAACCTCAGCATCTCCTGTAAGGTGTTCTCTTATTTTATTGGCTTCATCTGCAATTTCATTTCTATCTGTCGCTCTTAAAAAACGTTCCATAGAATCATCGTAACCAAATGTAGATGTGGTCGCTCCTATTTCTGCTCCCATATTACAAATAGTTCCTTTTCCTGTACAAGAAAGGTTTTTAGCACCTTCGCCAAAGTATTCGACGATACAACCTGTCCCTCCTTTTACAGTTAATATTTGTGCCACTTTCAAGATTACATCTTTGGCAGCAGTCCACCCTTTTGGTCCACCAGTCAACTTAACACCGATTAACTTAGGAAATTTAAGCTCCCAAGGCATTCCTGCCATAACGTCTACAGCATCTGCTCCACCTACTCCTATAGCTACCATTCCGAGACCACCAGCATTTACTGTATGTGAATCGGTTCCTATCATCATTCCTCCTGGAAAAGCATAATTTTCTAAAACAACTTGATGTATAATTCCTGCTCCTGGTTTCCAAAATCCAATACCATATTTACTTGATACAGATTCCAAAAAATCAAAAACCTCACTACTAGCGTCATTGGCTCTTTTCAAGTCTTTAGCAGCGCCTTGTTTAGCTTGGATCAAGTGATCGCAGTGTACCGTTGTAGGAACGGCTACATTTTCTTTTCCAGCTTGCATAAATTGTAATAAAGCCATCTGTGCCGTTGCATCTTGACAAGCGATGCGGTCTGGAGTAAAATTTACGTAATCTTTACCTCTATTAAGTTTTATACTTGGTGTGTTTTCCCATAAATGGGAATAAAGGATTTTTTCTGAAAGTGTGAGTGGTCTACCAACTACTTTTCGAGCTTTTTCAACTCTTTCAGGCATTTGGCTATACACTTTCTTTATCATATCAATATCAAAAGCCATGGTATATATTTTATTTAGGATTGCAAAAATAGTGATTTCAATTGACTTTAGAAAATATGTAAGATAATAGCAAAATTTCTAACTATAATTTATATCTACATCAATTATAGTAATTATAATTATGGTATTTACAATTTTTTCAAATAATAAATGATAAAATGATAATTTGAAGTAGATCTAAAAAAAAATAAAATCTCAATAAGAAATAAAACCTCAATAATTTAGGTTGATTATAAATAAAACTTAGAGCAATCGATCTATAACAGCTTCAATCGATATATTTTCTGCTTCTGCTTTGTAATTCCTTACGACTCTATGCCTCAATATTGATGTTGCAACAGCTTGTATATCTTCAATATCAGGTGAATACTTACCTTTGGATGCCGCATGAGTTTTTCCGGCAAGCACGAGGTTTTGAGAAGCTCTTGGTCCTGCCCCCCAATCTACATACGTATTGATAAACTCTGATGACAGCTCTGTATTGGGTCTAGTTTTACCAACTAAAGTTACAGCATACTCAATCACGTTATCTGCAATTGGCATTTTTCTAATTAAGTGTTGAATCTCAATAATTTCTGTTGCACTAAAAACTGAATCGACCTGAGCATTGTAATTTTGAGTTGTCGCCTTGACAACATCCACTTCTTCTTGGTAACTAGGATAAGTAAGATTAACCTCGAACATAAACCTATCCAATTGGGCTTCTGGTAGTGGATAGGTCCCTTCCTGCTCAATAGGATTTTGGGTGGCAAGTACAAAATAAGGTTTAGAGAGCTTATAATTCTTTCCACCGACGGTTACTGCTTTTTCTTGCATAGCTTCTAGTAAGGCGGCTTGGGTTTTTGGTGGAGTCCTGTTAATTTCATCTGCCAGTAACATATTTGTAAAAACAGGTCCTTTCAAAAATTTGAACTTTCTATTTTCGTCTAAAATTTCAGAACCAATTATATCACTTGGCATTAAATCTGGAGTGAATTGAACTCTCTTAAAGTCTAGGCCCAATGCTTGAGAGATGGTATTGACAATAAGTGTTTTCGCTAGGCCGGGCACCCCCACCAAAAGAGAATGTCCTCCAGAAAAAATGGATATTAATAAAGTATCTACAACTTTATCTTGCCCTACAATTACCTTGGCAATTTCAGACTTTAAAGCCACATACTTTTTTACAAAGTCATCTAATTCCTGAACATCAGACATATTATTGTTTTATCCAAGATTTTGCAAATTTACAAACTTTGTAATCTCCGTTTATTTTAACGTAGGTATCTGTAACCTTTTCAGCTTTCCACTCTTTTATTTGTGTTAACTTTTTCTGCTGTAAAGCAAGCTCTCGAATTTTTGTGTAATCTTTACTAAATTCAGCTATGTGCTCAGGAATCTTTTTCGTGAGTGTAATGACCTTGAAAAAGATTTTAGCTGTTCTAGGCTCAGAATCTTTAATAACTAGGGACACTTCATTTTCTTTCAGATCTATGACTTGGCTGTAAAGTGTAGGGTCTATCTTAGTCAACTCAAAACGCCTATCTCCAGTGGCATTATTAATCAATTGACCTCCACTTTCTCTCGTCTCCATTTCATCAGATACTTCTCTTGCAGCTTCTTTAAAGTCAACCTCTCCATTAACTATTTTTTTTCTAACCAATTCAATTTCATCTTTAGCTTTTTGAATAGCTTCAGAACTAATTTCAGGATATAATAAAATATGCCTAACATCTACTTGCTGACCTCTAATTTTTTCTACAGTAAGAATGTGCCATCCAAATTCGGTTTCAAAAGGTCTACTCACCTCACCTTCTTGTAAACTGAATGCAGCATCTTTAAATTCTTTTACGAAATTATCTTCTCTAGTAAGTGTGATTTTACCTCCCTGGCTTCTTGATCCTCTATCTTCGGAATACAAAACAGCCTTGGTCGCAAAACTTCCGCCAGCAATGACGTCATCTCTATAATAATTCAATTTATCGATGACAGCTTGTTGCTCTTTTCCACCTACTTCTGGTCTTACTATAATTTGAGCAAGCTCTACCTCATCATTTATCAATGGAATTTCATCTTTTGGAATAGCCTCGAAAAAATCTCTTGTCTCTTCAGGGGTTATTTCAACCTCGTCTACAATCGATCCTTGCATTTCTTCAGCAAGCATTCTTTGGGTGTTGATTTCGTTAAGCTGATCTCTTAGCTCACTTTCAGAATCGATTTTATAGAATTCTAATAACTTATCCATACTTCCGACTTGTCGTACAAATTGATCTATCTGCTGATCTGTAAAACTTTCTACACGAGAAGGATTGAAAGGCAGACTGTCTTGGACAGCATGATGAGCAAAAAGCTTATTCTCAAGAATAGTTTCGGCGACATCACAATAGGTGATTTCACCAACTTGTTGGTTTTTCATATCTATATATGCTTTAGAAATATCACTTTCTAAAACCAAATAATCTCCAACAACAGCAGCAACCCCGTCAATTTTTAAACGACCATCTTTAGTCATTGTAGTTGCTTTCAAAACTTCAGGGCTAAAATCTGACTCTTTTAGCAAGTTGTCTTCGTCATCTATAGTTACTTGAGCTATAGTGATAAAACTAAAGAACAACAGTCCTGAAAATGCGATAGCTTTTAAATTAATAGACTTCAAATTCATTATTTTTTGTGGCATCTTTTGTAATCTCTTTGTCAATTATTTTTGAAATATTTATTTTTTTCTTGTTGAGCAAAATCTGCTCAATAGTTGGTCTTACATAGCTTAAAGGGGCTTGATCATTACGCTTTAAAAAGTCTTTGGTATAAAAGTAAAACACATCACTTTCATTTTCAAATTCCAAAAAACTATTGACTTTTGATATTTCAGACTTTTCCAGCTGTATACCTTTGTTTTCTTCAAATTCTTTCACTACATCGGAGACGCGAACCCAGATGGAATCATTTAAAGATAAAGATTTGAATTCCAAAGATTTCTCCTGCAATGATAGCATATCTTCAGCATTAAAACGTACAAATTCACGTTTTATGTCACGCAAAGATTTCATTTTTTTATCCAATTGAAGGTATTTTAATTGAACTAGATCTTCATTCAATTTGAAATTGGATTTGTTATCTTGATAGTACAAAGCAATTTCTGAGGAATCAATTTGAACCTTTAACTGTTTTTCAATAAGCGCATCCTTATATGCTTTTTTAAACAATTGCTCTTCATACTTTTTGGACAAGTCCCTGAAATAGGATTGTTGCTCTTGGGGTAAATTCAATTTGGCTCTATCTAAAAACAACTTATCCCTAGCCCAATTTTGAATATAATTCCTAGCAGCTACAGTACTATCTATTTTAGAAAGATTATTTGATATATGCTCGGAGAGTTCTTTGCGATACAGATAATGATTATTTACTCTTGCCACATTAGTTGTATTTTCTTCCTTGCCAAAGAAAGTGCATGAACTAGTTATAACAGAACTAATAATCAGATAAAAAAATAGTTTACTTTTCAAACTTTAGCTTTAGTTTTTCTAAAATGTCTTTGTTGATCTTTATCGTATATTGATCTCTCAAATTGAATATGAGTTGTTCTTCACGTTTTTCTTGAAGACTACTTATTATTTTGCCACTCACTTTATTAAATTCAGGTATAAAAGAAGGCTTTATTTCAATAGCATTCATAATCAAATATTGGTCCAAGTGTTTGTAAATCTTACTCACACCTTCTTTAAATTTAAAAGCTTTAGGTATCTTGGATGAAGACTTAGGGATAGAGACCTGTTCTAAAATCACATCATCAGGCAATTGTATAGAAATAGTATCTAATGTCATTTTTTCCTTTAATCTGGATCTTACCTCTTTAATTGAGGATTTAGAAGCAGACGTGTACAGTTGACCTTCTATTTTAGAGTCTGCGACAAATTCATCTTGATTTGATGTATAATAGTCGCGTTGTAAGAGTGTATCTTTTGAGATGGGTTCCCAAACATTAGTAGACATATAATCAAAAATCAGAATTCCGTTTTTATATTCCTCTATTCTGTTAGCAAAATCCTGATCTATTTCAACCAATTGAGTTTTATGATGGGCTAAAAGCTCATTATAAACCAGATCATTTAGCGCATTCTCAATAACTATTTTGTGTTCTGGTAATTTAGACAGGCTTCTTTGTTGTCTTTCTAAGTATTCTCCAAAGGTTTTGAAATCAACCTCCTTGTCTTCCACTTTAATCACATAAGTTTCAGGTAAACTTTCACCTGGTGAGAACCTCCACTTCATTTTGTCAAATGTACTATCTAATGCTTTCAAGAAATAAGAGCTAGCAACTTCATTTATAGTTACCTCGTAACGCGCTTCTAGATCTTCTTTAATCTTACTGACCAATAATTTTGACCTTGATGAACTTTTAAGCCTTTTCTTCAAGTCTTCTTTTATGTCTTGGTAGGATTGTATAGGCTCAACTTCGATTAATTTTACAATATGCCAACCGAATTTAGTTTGGAAGGGCTCGGTATAATCACCGATATTTTTCAATTGAAAGGCTTTATTCTCGTAAGTTTTAGAATTAAGTCCTCCAATCCCAAATGCGGCCACATACCCCCCTTTACTGGAAGTATTAGTATCGTCGCTATATTGCTTTGCAAGGTCATGAAAGTCATCCCCACTTTTCACCTTCAAATATATTTTATCGATTTGCTCTTTAGGGTCTTGTAGAGAATCTTTATTAACTACCATAATGTGAGCGGTCTTGAGTTGACCTTTTGAAGCCCGCTCTCCTGTTTTCTTTATAATATGGTAACCGAAGTCTGACCGTACTGGTTTTGAAATTTCACCAACATCCAATTTATAAGCTGCATCCTCAAATTCATAAACCATTTTAAAGGTGTTGAACCAATTAAGATTACCTTCATTTTGTTGAGCTGATGGGTCTTCCGAATTTTGCTTTGCAAGCATCCCAAAATCTTCACCATTCTCTGCCCTTTTCATTAGCATTAGGGCCCTATTGTAAATCTTAGTAGTGTCTTCCTTATACTTAGAAAGATTGAGTAAAATATGACTTGCCCTCACCTCAGTTCTAGTTCTGTCATAGGCTTCTTTCACCATCGCTTCCGTCACTTTTCCATTTGAAATATAACTGTCTGCGATTTGTTTGTAATACTTGCTAAACTCTTTTTGGTAAGAGTTTAAGGTATCGAGTTCTTGGTCATAAGCTGATTTTATTTTTAATCGGAAGTTAATGTAAAGTCGGAGGTAATCTTCTAAATCTTCTTTTGTGGAAGCCACTAATTCAGAATTCTTTTGGAAAGATTCTACAAAAGGGCCAACCTCATAAGATTCTTCATCCAACTCAAATAAGACTTCATTTGAATCTTGAGCATTTGCAGTAAGAACAAAGCATATGAAAACTAGGTAAAAATTAAATAGGAGTTTCATTATTTTCTAAAATTTTAAAAGCAAAAGTAAGAAAAATGCTTGCGTGCACAATATTTAAGTTTTATAAAAATTTGAGCTATTTCTCTCTTATCTTCAAATTTAAATTTTGGCGCAAGAAAAAGGATTCTAATAGTTGTTTTTTTCAAGCCGTAATAATGATGAATCAAGAATTGCAGACGAATCCTTGATACTAGGAAAATGGAAACGGACTAAAGCTTACACAATACCTATTTAGCTTTTAAATGTCGTAAGAATAAATTAAATTATACTACGACGTAGCTCAGCACAGATTTTTTGATAGATTGAAGTTAAAAATAATTAGCATAGCCTTAGATACGGTAATTATTTTTGATAAAAGGCAGGTAAAAAAGAAACAATTTATGGCGACATTATAGGTTTAAATTGGTATTACTTTTACTTTCAATAAATGCATTTCTTAAACTACTCCAGATACAATATCACCTGTTTTTGGAACGACTCCCTTTTCAAAAAATAATCATTGATAAAATATATTTTAAAGTTGTCCCTTCTTTCTATAGCCGTGCTATTAAACACTTTAATATTATCACTAAGTTAACCTTCTAAAACCTCCGAGGTTTTTTTATAAATTAAGTATAATTTTGGCAACAATTACTGGACTTGCAGTATTATTGACAAGCTGCCGCTAACAGAATAAAACAACTAAAATTAAAAGATTAAAAATGAAAAGAAAACTACCCTTTTACTATGTATTAGCCCTTTTCCTTTGTGTCACAACAAATTATGCACAAACGACTTTAGGGTTTGAAGATTTTGATAACAACTCCTTAAACCTTAGCAATTCTGCCAACGTAGCCGACTACGGAATGGCAGGAGGAGCTGGAGGTGATGTCTTTGGTCGAGTAGATGGCCAGGCTGGCGGCAATGGAATGCCGTTTGATGTAGCAGATGATACCGAAGCAGATGTAAGTGGTGCAAGAATGGGAGATAATTTTCCTGACGACACCTCTGGTCTTGTAGGACAAAATTCTACTGGCTTTTTTGCCTTGAACGATGCAGATGGTGTAGAAGGCCCACCCAACAACGCCACTTGGACCTTTTCTGGTTGGGGTGCCGCAACGCTTAGTTCTATAGAAATAGACTTAGCAGCAATTGGCGATTTTGAAGCTGGTTCTAGCGATGGTTTTTTAATTGAAGCCGCTATTGACGGAGGTGCATTTCAGGAAATTTTTAAAGCGGTTACCAACGAGAGCACTTCAAAAACATATCGCGCATTGGATGGAGGTTTTGTGCCAGACTTAAACGATCCCTTAGAATTGTTTACAGATGGTAGTTCAAGTTCCGTAGGCTTTTTGGATAAATCTGATCCAATAACAGGGGCTTTTGATACTTATACTTCTTCCCTATTCAATGGATTATCAGCTGCTTCGGTTAGTATTCGATTAAGCTGGAGTGGTTCACCAAGCGGTTCAGAGCCTATTGGAATAGATAACATCAGCGTCAAAGGAGAAACTAGTACTTTACTGCCTTTGTTGTTGAGTGAAGTCACCATTACCCCAACTGCTGGCGAATTTATAGAAATTTATAACCCAAACTCAACAGCAGTAGACTTAACAGATATATATCTTACCGACGCAACATTTGCAGGAAACAACACTTATTATTATAATATTGTTACAGGAACCAACGCTGGAGGCGGTGGCTTTGGAGACTTCTTAGCTCGTTTTCCTACTGGTGCAAGTATTGCAGCAGGAGAATATCAAACAATAGCCATCAGCGGTTCTGAAGACTACAATTTAACCTATGGAATTGCTCCAACCTATGAGCTTTTTGAAGATGGTGAAACCGAAGATACTATCCCAGACATGCTAGAAGGACTTATGGGATCTATAGATAACCAAGGTGGTTTAACCAATAGCGGTGAAGTAGCAATTCTTTTTTACTGGGATGGTGAAAGTGATCTCGTTACCGATCTCGATTATGTCCTTTGGGGAGATTCTAATGAAGCGGTAGACAAGACAGGAGTTAGTATAGATGGTCCAGATGCTGATGACTTAGGCAGTACATACGCCAACGATACACCCCTTGCAAATCAAGTATTAGTATCGGCCTCTGGACATAGCAATGGAGATTCATACCAAAGACAAGATTTAACGGAGGGCAGCGAAGTATCTGGGTCTGGAAACGGCGTGAATGGCGATGATGAGACCTCTGAAAATTTAAATGACACTTGGTGTACTTCCCCCTACACTGCAGGGTTGGTAAACGATTGTGGAGTAGTCGAACCCGTTATAGTACTCATCAGCGAGATACAAGGAAATACAGGAACAAGTCCATTAGAAAATACAAATGTTTCTGTAAATGCTATTGTAATTGGAGATTACCAAGAAAACAATCAATTAAGTGGATTCTTTATTCAGGAAGAAGATGAAGACGTAGATGCAGACCTGATGACTTCAGAAGGCTTATTTGTGTTTTGCCAAACTTGCCCTGTCGATGTCACTGTTGGAGATCGCGTGGAAGTATCTGGAAATGTTGTAGAGTCCTTTGGGTCTACACAAATAGAGGCTACTGGAGATGAAGCTATTCGTGTTATCAGTAATGGAAACACAATACCTACGCCCACTATATTAACACTCCCAGCTCCTGCTGGCACGAACATGGAAGCTACTTACGAAAGTGTAGAAAACATGCTCATCACCTACTCAACAGAGCTGGTAGTAAGTGATTATTTCCAACTAGCACGCTATGGCCAATTAGTGCTGACCGCAAATAATAGAGCAAAGCAATACACAGATGCTAATGAACCAAGTGTAACTGGCTATGCGGCTTATATTGAAGAATTAGAATCTTCACGCGTTATTTTGGATGATGACAACAATATTCAAAACAGCACTATTAGTGGTCCAACAGACGAGTCCTATTTTTGGCCTCGCCCAGGACTCAGCACTACCAACTTAATTCGTGGTGGAGACCAAATAAGCAATCTCACGGGAATTATGCATTGGTCTTTTGCAGGTCAAAATGGTACAAACGCTTGGAGAATTAGACCCGTTTTAGATACGTTTACTTACGACTTTACAAGTATAAATCCAAGAATAGTTTCACCAGAAGATGTAGGAGGAAGCCTAAAAGTAGCCAGCTTCAATGTCTTAAATTACTTTACCACTTTAAATGAAAGAGGTGCGAATTCAACAGCAGAATTAAATCGCCAGCGTGAGAAAATTGCTGCCGCTATTTGTGGTTTGAATGCAGACATTGTTGGCCTTATTGAAATTGAAAACAATGGCACCACAGCTCTTGACGATTTGTTGAATGGTCCTAATGGCATCAATACCCTATGTGGAGCTACTTATGTAGCCGTGGATGCTGGAGTTATAGGCACAGACCAAATTGCTGTAGCCTTTATTTATAATACAGCAACTGTCAGTTTAGAGGGTACACCTGCTATTCTAGATGCTTCTGTAGATCCACGTTTTAATGATAACAAAAACCGTCCTGCGCTAGCGCAAACCTTTAACGAGATTTCTACAGAAGGTGTTCTTACCATAGTAGTCAATCACTTAAAATCAAAAGGTTCTTCGTGTTCTGGAGATCAAGATCTAAATGATGGTGCGGGTAATTGTAACCTTACCAGAGCTGAAGCTGCTTCTGCACTTGTAGATTGGTTGGCAACAGACCCAACAGATAGTGGAGATTCAGATTACTTAATTATAGGAGATTTGAATTCTTATCAAAAGGAAGATCCCATCAGTAACATTCTTCTTGGAAGTGATGATATTGAGGGGACTACTGATGACTTTGCGGATCTTATTGCAGACTATCAAGGACCAGATGGTTATGGGTATGTCTTCGATGGACAGTTAGGGAATCTAGATTATGCTTTAGCTACAGACAACTTAGCAGAACAAATCACTGGAACAACAGTTTGGCACATCAATGCAGACGAAATAAGTCTTTTTGATTATAATGATGATATCCAAGATTCATCAGAAGCTTCATTCCAAAGAGAATCTAGTGCGCTTCCTATTTACGAGGCAAATGCTTTTAGAGCATCAGATCACGATCCCGTGTTGGTAGGTCTAGATTTGGTAAGCTCTACTTTAGCTATAGACGATATGTTTATCGATAACGGAATCATTTTGTTTCCAAATCCTGCTGGTGAGGCTGTTACTCTTTTAAACAAAAATAATTCTGCTTTGCAACAAGCTACCATCAAAGATATGAATGGAAAAACTGTGCAAGTCATAAACCTTTCTGACATGGCTTCTCAAAAACAGTTTGATATTTCGCAACTTGCTGCCGGAGTTTATATTGTAACTATTGAAGGAGAACAAAAAATCGTGATAAAACGTCTCATAAAGAAATAATTTAGTTTTTTTTGATTCAAAAGCCCTGATCATAATTGATCAGGGCTTTTTTTATGCTAAATTTTTCAGGCTTATGCTTTTAAAAAACAAAGTTTTACATAAAGTCTCAATACATCTTAACAGGTTAAATAAACGTGAAAGACAAACCATTGCTGAATGGGTTTGGAACTTACGCTTATCTTTATGATCAAATTAAATGTATCATGTCGTGTAAATAAATTGAATTATTTTTGATTTATTGAAGTTGAAAATAATAAGCATAGCCTGAGTTACGGTGATTATTTTTGATAGAAAGCAAGCGAAAAAGGCATGTGCTGAATTCGTTTTGTTAAAACAATTTATTACAACATTAAAGGTTTAAATTGGCATAATCATCAAACTTGATGCTCATGGATCTGAATCATAAAAAAGTGCTTATCACCGGTGGAAGCGCTGGTATAGGAAAAGCGCTCATCAAGGAATTAATTTCGCATGGCGTAAAATATTTTGCTGTAGTGGGTAGGCGGCAGGACAAACTAGAAAAGCTTAAGATTGATTTTCCACAAGCTGAATTTATCCTCATCACTGCCGATGTTTCTCAACTCGAAGATGTCGAACGTATTATTGAGACCGTTTGCGAACGATGGGATCATATTGATTTATTGATCAATAATGCTGGTGTAATAAGTGCTGGAGCACTACAAGACTTGTCTGATGCCGACATCGTCAATCAAATCAATATCAACTTTACGGGGCTAATTTTGCTAACGAAGAAGAGCTTGCCGCTTTTACTAAAAAGCAAAGATGGAGGTTTGATGAATATATCCTCCGGACTTGGCTATATCGCCAAACCCTTTTATTCTGTCTATGCTGCTACCAAAGCTGGCGTAAGACATTTTTCTGAAGCCATGCGCAGAGAGCATGACGGTTTACCCAACCGCTACGGATACCGATATGATGACCACATCTAACGTGAAGAATATGGATAGTGCTGAGCTGGTAGCTCAAAAATCTATCGAAGGCCTTTTACTTAAAAAGATCGAAGTGATTTTGGGGGGTGAGCAACGCTTGAAAGATGTGGAGACCAACTTGAATCGCCCACTAGAGATCGATAAAAAAGTAAAAGAAAGTTATAAGTCTTATAAAACCCAAACCAATAATCACAGAGCGATGTAAACGCAAGACTCAAATTCATAGACACCGCACCAAAACTTCTTATCTTTGACGTGAACGAAACCTTACCCTTTTAAAAAAATGCACCAATGCCAAGTTGGACTATACTTCCACTTTTAATCTTTAGTTTTTAAAGTATTATACCAATTTAGCTTTTATTTTTTATCAGTTTTAAACTCAGAGGCCAATAGCGAATAAGTTTCACTATCTAAGTACTTTCCATCGTAATAATGATTCTCTCTAAAATAGCCTTCTTTTTGAAATCCCATTTTTATTAATATCGCCCGAGATTTATTATTTCCAGGATTGATATGAGCTTCTAAGCTATGAATTTTTAACTCTCTAAAGCCAAAACTCAAAATAGAAATCATGGCTTCCTGCATATAGCCCTTTCCCCAGAATTCTGATTTTGAAGTATATCCTACCTCCCCTCTAGAGTTTTTCTGGTCCACCTTAAAAAAAGAAAAATCGCCTACAAATGTATTAGTTGATTTCTCAATAATAGCCCAAAATATTCCAGTGTTTTCTTGGTACATTTTTAGCTTCATAGAAATAAATCGCTTAGACTGTTCTACAGTCGATTGTCTTTCAGAATCCATATATACCATAACACTTTCATCCGAACGAATAGATAGTATCTCTAAGGCATCTGTCAACTCTAACTTTCTTAATAAAAGTCTTTCACTTTCTAAGGTTGGAAAATGTTTAAAGTAAGTTTCATTAATCATGATCTTTGTGGTGTATTTGATTGAAATGTCTGTTCAAAAATTTGTTATATCTTCTTAAAAATAAACATTTATCCAAAATAATTAACATAGGTATAGTTACGGTAATTACTTTTGATAAAAAGCGAACGAAAAAGAAACAATTTATTGCTACATAATTGGTTTAAGACTTTATTGTGGGGTTGCAATGACTGTCATAATTCCAAGAGAAGATTTTTTCTCTTTCCATTTTTTCGGCATAAATAGTATCATCCCCCGCATAAACTCCCAAAATTCATCTTGCATATTTTTATCCCACTTGATTCCTTTTTGCTCCATCTCGCTCATCCAATAAAGCAGATAATGATTCATAGTTCCATAAGCCATTAGTTTAGTGACTTTCCAACCACTTTTCTGAAGTAATAACTCGATATTGTTGGGTGAGAATAATGAAATGTGACGTGGTGTATGCCAACCTGCCCAGTTTTCACCATATTTTTTTCTACTCGTGGAATCAAAATTAGGAATTTCAATAATAAGTGTTGTGGATGGTTTCGAAATGGATTTGAGATAAGTTAGATTTTCAAGCGGAGTATAATCATGTTCTAAATAATGCCACATGGTAATGACATCCGGCTTCAAACTGCTGGGTAAGTCTTTAATTTCTGCTACTTGTAAGTCTAATCCGTCGAAATGACTTGGTTGCTCTTTCCACCCTTCATCACTAAAGTCGATACCCATAGTATTACATTTCAACTCTTTTTGACAAGCCTTTAAAAAGCTTGGCTTGCCACAGCCAATATCTAGGACTAAAGACTCAGGAGATATGCTGTGAGCTTCTTTGACTCGCTTCACCCGTTTTGCATCTAACTTTCGCTGACTGTTCTCTACCAATTGCTCATACCTCCCCCAAGCCTTTGCTCCTCTGTATGGTAAATAATGAGACGTATAGTAGTTTTTAAGTTGATCTAAAGGCACTCTAGGGTTTAAGAATACAAGTTGACAGTCAGCGCATTGGTCGAAATTGAACAATTCCTTATCCGAATGCATCTGAGCTTGTGTTTTAATAAAGAAACCTATAGAGGTGGAATTACAAATAGGACAACTGGTAAGTTGTTGCATAGATTTAAAGATCTAGTCCTGACATATGGCTACAGATTAATAAAGTCATGAGACGTTGGAATTGCACCGTGTTATTATAAACCATATTAGGTATTTAAAAGCTCAAATATAAGTGTAATCTTATATCGGCATAAGTATTAATTACATTTTTTATCACTCTTTTAGTATGCGTGGTGTTTGCAAAAGTCAAAGACAAAAGTATGTGGGGTAACCTTAAATTTCAACATCGAGTTGCCGTCCTTCTTTTAAAGCCTTTTGATCCATGGATGTGCCAATAGTAAATCCAATCCCTAATCCAATAGGCAAACCAATTGACAAACCAATTGACAAATAATACCAAATTAAATTTATAATGTCGTATAAATAAATTGAATTATTTTTTGACTAATTGAAGTTAAAAATAATTAGCATAGCCTTAGTTACGGTAATTATTTTTGATAAAAAGCAGGCAAAAAAGAAATGATTTATTGCGACATTATAGGTTTAAATTGGTGTAAACCATATTGCCTAAAATCGCTCCAAAAGCAACACCCATTGGAATCCCAATAGCTGCCATTCCAAGACTCACCCACATAGTGCGGTAGTGGTTTTTAGGTACAATTTTAATCTCCTTTTCCAGTAACTTAATCAGGTTGGATTGCTTGGCTTTTATCTGAGATCTTAAGTCTTTTGCAGAGTCTGAAATTGAATTTAAGCCTTCAATACCTACATTGATGGAATCCACAATAGAGTCTGGAAGAGATTTATTTTTAAACGCCTCTATGAGCTTTTCAAACTGAAGATAGGCGGTATTGAGTTTTCTATCAGTTTGAATATCAGGTCTTTTATTTAAACTTTTAAGTGACATAGAATTGTTTCGATAGTGATTACAATTTTGGATATAGTTATAAAAATAAGACTTTCTATTGAATTTCAAAAGAGCCAATTTAGAAAAGCATTAACTGAAATTGAAAAGGGTCGTGCTACAAAAGCTATATCAGATCGAGTAAAAACTTTATGTGTAGACTCTGTTCCTTTATATATAACACTATTTAATTTCATTGGTTAATTCCAGATGGTTTTCAAAAGCTTTTATATTTTCAAGAGTTGTTATTGTGATTTGGTCCATAGCTTCTTTTGTAAAATACGCTTGGTGCGATGTAATCAAAACATTTGGGAAGCCATTTAATCGTAGGATGAGATCATCTTGAATAATGCTTTCAGACAAGTCTTCAAAAAATAAGTTTTCTTCTTGTTCGTAAACATCAATACCTAAATACCCAATTTTCCTATCGGAAAGCCCCTCAATAACATCCACAGTATTGATGAGGGCTCCCCGACTTGTGTTGATGATCATCACCCCATTTTTCATCAAGGCTATCGATTTTTTATTGATCATATGATGTGTATGAGCATTAAGAGGGCAATGCAAAGACAAAACATCAGACTGTTTAAAGACCTCGTCCAACGGCAAATACTCTACTCCTAAATTGATCAATTCGTCAGATTTTAAAATATCAAAAGCGATAACTTTACATCCAAAGCCTTTAATAACTTTACAAAAGGCCGCCCCAATTTGTCCAGTTCCCATAACGCCAACCGTTTTACCAGACAGGTTAAAGCCGATAAGATTTTTTAAAGAAAAGTTACCTTCCCGCACTCTATTGTAAGCTTTGTGTGTTTTACGGTTAAGGGTTAAAATAAGTGCCATAGCGTGTTCGGCCACAGCTGGTGGTGAGTAGACAGGCACCCGAACTACCTTGATATCATGCTCTTTTGCTGCTTCCACATCTACATTATTAAAACCAGCGCAGCGCAAAGCAATAAGTTTTACGCCGTTTTCAGATAGCCGTTTTATTGTTTCCTTGTCGATGTTATCGTTAACGAAAATACAAACTGCTTCAAACCCTATGCTAAGGTTAGCCGTATCCTTATTTAAAGCCGTTTCGAAAAATGAAACCTTATAGCTGTAATCTTCTGTATATTTTTCAAAATAATCTTGATCATACGTTTTTGTGCTAAATACTGCTATTTTCATTTCGTTATTGTATTGCTGTCTCACTCTAAAAGAGTTGGA
>NZ_PJBS01000093.1 GCF_002836055.1 Psychroflexus sp. MES1-P1E | reverse complement strand
CACACTAGCATCCGAAACTTTTTCAATTTTTGCTAAAAACAGGGTTTAAGCCTCGTAAATTTTTTGTAAAAACGATTTTTATCCCGAAAATAAGTCCACCCTATGTTGGAACTTGATTTGCGTATTTGCTGAAATTTTCTTAGCCCCCTCTTTTATCTATTTTATCGGAACAAGTACAAAGTTTAAATTAGCAAGACTAAAGTCTATGTTAAAAGTAGAGCAAATATTAGTGAAGTTATGGCTTTTAGTTCATCACAGATTTCGTGCATTATTGATAAGCTGAAATATGTACTTGTTTGTAAAACATAAATAACGGTGATTAAAAAAATCATTTATCAATTTTCCAAAGAAAACACCAAACATTTTATTGGATATGGAGATACCTCCAAAATGGTTGCTAAATACTTTAGTTATAATGAAAAGTACTTTCAAACTCAAATTGTATTTTCATTAAAAATAATTACAAAGTGCGATATTCAAACTGCCTTTTCTGATATTATACTTTATACCCCAAATCAACTAGGAATCCCTACTTATGTCTTAAACAATAATCCCATAAGGTATAATGTGAGTAAAGGTATCTATGAAAATATAATTGATGTCTCCAACTATCTAATTCGATTTCCAACCAAGGGGTTGTTTATAGTAGTTAATTGGATAAATACGGCTAAAAATATATCAAATTTTAGTTATCACAGAAGAGAAAGATTCACAGGAACAGCTTTACAACCTCTAATTTGTACTTATCCATAGAAACATTCCGACTCTTTTAGGTGAGAACGGATGGCAGGAAGTACAAAAATGCAGTAGTATTTTTATCCCGTATGATAACAAATATCATAATTTAGCCATAGAATTAAACCTGACTTCCAAATAAATTACATTAAACATTATTCGCAAGATTTAATATAAAGTATGTGAAAAACATTGGTAAATTTGCAAATGGTACAATTATGGTACAATTTTAAAAAAGAAAAAGTCTTAAGATGTTAATAATCAACAGATTAAAAACATAATAAGACTTTTATAGTGGAGTCGGGGAGACTCGAACTCCCGTCCAAACAAGCAATTCAATAGTCTTCTACACGCTTAGTTTTCTCTTGAATTTTCGAGACAAGACTGGCTGAAAACCACCTACCGTGTCCTTATCCTCAATTGAGCTTCACAAAAACATCAAGACCCTGTTTTAGCTATATTTACTTTACCGGTGCCTCTGGTGCAAACGCCGCAAATCAAGGCTTTTGCGAGACATCTTAGCCCGTTACCTAGTAACGGTTAAACATATCCTACTGTGATTCGGATTATGCAGCCAAGGCGTAGTTATCTTCGCCGTTTAAAAAAGTGTGAACCATGATATTTACGAGCTATAGTCCAGCGCTCGGCGTGCTTACCATCCAATTGGCCTTGCTGTCAAAACCAAATCGACCCCATACTTACAAAGTCAGTAATTGAAGTTAAGCTTTCTTTCACTTTATCTGTCAATGATCTTAAGTTGGGCGTTTCCTTTTGGTCGGCTCTCGCCTTCCAAAACGACGGGCTATCCGCTGTATCCTCATTTCCGATACCTATCTGCAATGAGGGATGCCGCTTTTATCCCTAACGCGGGTAACTTCGATTATTAAAAAGAAGTAACCTCTACAACTTGAAGCACAAAAGTAGATATAAATACTATCTTTGAAGCAAAAAACATCTTAAAATAAAGCCTATGAAATTTGGACTTATCAAAGAACGCAAAACGCCACCAGATCGTCGTGTGGTCTTCTCTCCTGAGAAAGCTAAAACAGTCCAAAATCAATATCCCTATCTGGAATTTGAAGTAGAATCCTCAGACATTCGTATTTTTTCAGACATTGCATATGAGCAGCAAGGTTTAGAAGTTACGGAAGACTTGTCCAGTTGCGATGTGCTCTTGGGAGTTAAGGAAGTTCCTATTGAGGCTTTAATTCCTAAGGCATCCTATTTTTTCTTTTCCCATACTATCAAAAAACAACCTTATAATCGAGATTTACTCAAAGCTATTTTAGAGAAGAACATAGAGCTATACGATCATGAAGTGATTACCAGTCCCACAGGAGGACGTCTTATTGGCTTTGGTCGCTATGCAGGTTTGGTCGGGGCCTATAATGGTTTTCGGGTTTTAGGCTTACGCGATAATCTTTTCAATTTACCTAAAGTAGAGGGTCTTGAAGACTTAAAAGCCCTTCAGCAAGAGTTGGACACTATTGAAATTCCAAATTTAAAGATTTGTCTGTCTGGTTTAGGAAAAGTCGCTAAAGGCGCCAAGGAAATTTTAGATTATCTTCAGATTAAAAAAGTAGGGATAGAGCAGTACCTCAATACAACTTTTGATGAGCCAGTATACACAGTTATCCATGTGATGGACTATAACCAGCGCAAAGATGGCAAACTTGGAAAGGCTTCAGAATTCTTTTTTGATCCTGCGTCTTATGAGTCCACTTTTATGCGGTTTGCCCAAGTAACCGATTTTTTTATAGCTGGGCACTTTTACGGTGACCATGCCCCCTATTTAATAACACGAGAAGATGCTAAGCGACCTGACTTTAAAATCAATCTTATTGCAGATATCAGTTGTGATATCGATGGACCAGTGGCATCCACTTTAAGACCTTCCACTATTGCCGATCCGTTTTATGGTTATGATCCACAAATCGAGTCGGAAGTCGCCTTCGATGCTAAAGGTGCAATTACTGTAATGGCAGTCGATAACCTACCCTGTGAGCTTCCTAAAGATGCTAGTGAAGGCTTTGGCGATATGTTTGCAAAACATGTGATTCCTGCATTTTTCAATGGAGACCTTGATGGAGTATTGGAACGGGCTAGAATGACTAAGGATGGAAAGCTTACGCCACGCTATAGCTATTTACAGGATTTCGTAGATGGAAAAGAATAATTTAAAACTGTCTGAATTCATTTGTAAATAGTTACACTAACATTGATAAATTTTAAAATTCAAGGATTTAATTGGACTTGAACCTATAATGTCATAATAAATCATTTTTTTTCACTTGCTTTTTATCAAAAATAATTACTGTAGTTAAGGCTAAGCTTCTTATTTTTAAGTCTAATCAATCAAAACCTGTGCTGAGCTACGTCGTAGTATAATTCAAGTTATTCATGCAACATTATAAATTTAATGTGGTACTATATTTAGTTCCAACTTTTAGTAAACTCGAGAATCAATCCAAAATAGCTCGATGTAACTAATTTTCAGTTCTAACCAAAAAAGACTTTTCAGGGGTCTGAAAAGTCTTTTAAAGTAGTCTAAATAGCTGAGAGTTAGTATTCAATAATCGTTTCAGTTTGAGGACGTCTTACTTTTTGAAAACTAGCAAATTTATCATCTTCTGCTCTGTAACCCACGGGTACGACTAGAGCTGAGGAAATGCCTTTTTCATTGAGGTTTAAAATCCTATCGTAAGCCGCACTATCAAATCCCTCCATTGGGCAGGCATCAATCTTTTCTGCAGCACAGATAGTCAATAAATTACCCAAGGCTAAATACGCCTGATTAATCGCCCATTTTTTAATATCTTGATCAGACTTTTTACCAAAGTCCTTGATCAAAAATTCTCGAAAAGATTTTACGGTCTCATCTTTTGCATTTCGGATTTCTTTTTGCAGTTCAAAATTATGGTTGATAAATGGTTCATCAACGATATTTTCGGTACATATCACCAAAACGTGAGAGGCAGATTTTACCTGAATTTGATTATAGCTACTCTCGAAAAGTTTATCCTTTAATTCTTGTTCTTTTATCACCACCAATCTTAAAGGTTGTAAACCGTAAGACGTAGGCGTTAAGTTAAATGCTTTTTTAAGCATTTCCACTTTAGAGGAATCTATGCGTTTGGTGTCATCAAACTTTTTCGTTGCATATCTCCATTCTAGGGCATCAATCATTGTTGTCATATTTTAATTAAAACAAAGGTAAAACTTAACTTAGTAAAGTGTTTAAGTTTTAATACAATTAACTCAACTTTTGTTAAATATCCTAGTTTTCAGAAACAATAGATTCTATGGTTTTAGCCATTTTAAAATCTTTTTCAGTAACGCCACCTGCATCATGAGTCGATAAGCTGATTTCTAAGGTGTTATACACATTAAACCAGTTGGGATGGTGTTGTTGAGCTTCAGCTTCAAAAGCAATTCTCGTCATGGCAGAAAATGCGTCTTTAAAATCATTAAACTCTAGTGTGGTATGAATGGCGTCCTCGTTGTAAGACCAACCTTCTAATGATTCTAAATGGCTTTCAATTTCTTTTTGGGATAATGGTGTCATAAAAATTCTTTTTTTGTGAATTCATATAATACAAAAAAAAACTGATTATTACGACTTAAGCTTTGTTGAATTTTCAACAACCTCTTCAATGGTAATTTGTAGATTTTTTGGTAAGATATGCGTTTTAGGAATAATGGCGATATACCGGTCTTGATTGGAGTTATATACATTTTTAAAAATTGGATTTTCCAAACCTAGACCTTTTAAAATATCATGTACTAATTCTTTATGATGAATAAGGTCTTGACTGCCAAGATGATAGACGCCTTCAAGATCGCGATTGATAAGGTAATGGACTTGTTGAGAAAACTTATCGTGAGTGGTAGCATTCATGACCACATTTGGAAATACCTCAATAGGTTCTTTTAAGTCATATAAAAGTTTCAATTCTTTCACCCGTGGTGAATTATGACCGTATATCATAGGTAACCTTACAATGTTGTAAAGGTGATTAGGGATTCTGAATAATGCATTTTCAATCTTTATTTTAAATCTGCCGTAAACACTTTCAGATAGAGTTTTGTCGTACTCATAGGAAGGGTAGTTGCTAAACACATCAAAAACATTGGCAGATGACAAAAAAATCAACTTCTTCTGAAACTTTATCAAATAAGTAATAATCTCAAAATGGGCGTGAGTTTGGGCTATAAAATCACCTCTAATACAAGTGATAATAAGATCTGGAGCTAATTCCTGCAACAGTAGACTTACGGATTCCGTTTCAGCGTCCCACTGGAACATGCGTTTGTTTTTTTCTAAGTCAGCATGGTCTCTTGCGAAAGTGCCATAGACGTCATAATAAGGAGACAATTCTTTGAAGAGGGCATTGCCTAGAAAACCACTAGCACCGAGAATTAATATTTTTTTGGTGTGTTTGATATACTTAAAACTTGATAAGCTATTTCCGAAATTTAGAAATAGCCTAAGATTATATAAAATTCAGGCTTAAGCCTTGTAAAATGGTGGCTTTACAATAGTCGCTTTTCTTGTTTTCTTTCTTATTTGGATACAAATAGAAGTTCCAAATTTAGAGTGTTCTGTTTTAACATAACCCATACCGATAGCTTTTCTAAGACTAGGGGACATTGTGCCTGAGGTAACATGACCTATGTCATGGCCTTCTTCGTCTACAATAGCGTAACCATGTCTTGGTATACCTTTTTCCAGTAGTTCAAAAGCAACAAGCTTTCTGGAAGGACCATTTTCCTTTTCTGCTTTCAAAGCCTCAGCGTTGATAAAGTCTTTGGTGAATTTAGTAATCCAACCTAACTTAGCTTCAATTGGAGAGGTTGTGTCATCGATATCGTTACCATATAGACACATGCCCATTTCTAAACGCAACGTATCTCGAGCGGCTAATCCAATAGGCTTAATCCCAAAATCTTTTCCAGCAGCAAATACTGAAGTCCAAATCAACTCAGCATCTTTATTTTTAAAATAAATTTCGAATCCACCGCTTCCAGTATATCCCGTGGCCGAAATAATCACATCTTGAGCTCCCGCAAACTCACCTACGGCAAAATGATAAAATTTAATAGCAGATAGGTCTAGGGGTGATATGCTTTGCATGGCTTCCAAAGCTTTGGGGCCTTGTATAGCTAGCAAAGAATACTCATCAGATAAATTTGTAGGAATAGCATCAAATGTGTTGTGTTGGTTTACCCACTTCCAATCTTTCTCTATGTTGGAAGCATTTACTACCATCATAAATTTTTCGTCGTGAAATTTATAGATGATGAGATCATCTATAATTCCTCCTGTCTCGTTTGGCATGCACGTGTACTGTGCTTGACCATCGATAAGTGTGGAGGCATCATTACTGGTTATTTTTTGGATAAGCTGTATAGCTTCTTTTCCTTCAATAAAAAATTCACCCATATGTGAGACATCAAAAACACCAAGAGATTGCCTTACGGTCTCATGTTCTTCATTTACTCCGGTATAAGATACGGGCATATCATAACCTGCAAAAGGGACTATTTTAGCTCCAAGTTGTTTATGAATTTCGGTAAGTGCAGTTGATTTCATATCGCTTATTTTAGAAATTGCAAATTTAAAATTTAAATCAAGATTTAGCTCAGCAAATCCTTCATTTCATCAAATAAAACCTTGGTTTTATTTTTTTCTTATCTAAGCATGAATAAATTTGTAGTATTTAAACTACTTTTCATATCTTAGTAAAAAAATCTATATCCAATTAAAAGAATTTGAAAAAAATTACTAAAATTATTCTAGCAGACGATCATGATGTAGTTAAGCACGGGGTGGAGGCTATTTTACGTCAAACTATCTCTGGTCCAGAAATTATAAAAGTATCTTCTGTCAATGAGTTAAGAAATCAAATGTTGTGTCAAAAAGATATTCATCTTATCATTTTGGACATCAAAATGCCTGGTGGGAATACCGTGGAAAGTGTGAAGGATATAAAAGCTAATTATCCAGAAACCAAAATTTTGATGTATTCCGCTTATGAAGAGCCTCAATATGCCGTTAATTTTATTAGAAATGGAGCAGATGGATACTTAGGAAAATCACAACCGCTTCAAAAAATAGCCTTAGCTATTAAAGTTTTAGAAAACGATAAGCGGTTTATAGATGAAAATGTTGAAGATGAGGAGTTTAACAATAAGGGATCAAATGATCTATCCTTATCTAATATCTTGTCTCATCGTGAATTTCAAATATTAGCTTTTTTGGCAGAAGGGAAGACTAATATAGAAATTTCAGGTGAGCTTAATCTTCAGAAATCAACGGTGAGTACTTATAAAAAGCGCATTATGCAAAAACTTAATATCAATAATAACATTGGGTTAGTGGATGCGTATAGAACAGACTATAATAACTTTGCTGATTAAGAAGACATTGCCTTTGATAGCATTACTTCAAAAGAAAGCTGTTTCGGAGTATTGGTATAAGTGATGTTTGCTTTCATTGCATTCAATACCGAGTTGACCAGAGGTTGCTGTTTTAAGTCGTTAATTATAATATCAATATTTGTGTCATCTAAAGGCTGACTTAAATCACCACTTAAAGTAATTTTCAGATCTTTTTTACAAGGCATCATTTCAATTGATATTAATTGGAATTCAATCTTAGTTAATTCTTTGATCAATGAAAATAGGAGATAATGATACAGCTCTGGGAAATTAACAACTTTAACAGTCAAGTTTCCTTTTAGGTTAATGGTTTTTTTGTCCAACTTTAGCAAGTCTAGGCTTGTTGTTAAAAGATCTATTAGGCTCGTTTTTGTTAACTCTGTTAGATGCAGTGTAGACTTTCCATCCGTGACTAGTTGTTTGGCTTCCTCACTAAGTAAGGTAGTAGAGGAAGAAATAATACGAACTGTTTCTATTAAGTCTTCTTGACTATTACTACCGATTTGAGATTGAAGAATTTCCGAAGAAAATTTTAAATAACTAAGTGGAGAGGCTAAGTCGTGAGATACTTTGTTTAATAACGATTTATATTCTGCTTTTAGATTTATGAATAAAAGTGACATCTCAACTTGCCGCTGTAAATTTTTGAATATCAGCTGGTTTTCCTCTTCCAATATTATTTATTTTTATATTCTGTATACATTCTTTGAAAGCTTGGAGAACTCATGTCGTCTTCCCCTAAAAGTTCAATAGAGTGTATTGATTTTGATTCATTTGACGTCGGAGCAAACCCAGGGATAATTTCCTGAAGAGCTCTATTAAGTAAAGTTTCATCAGGATCACCTAGTATACCGAGATTTGAAAAATTTTCTCTTGACTCAATATCTGGATCTAAACCATCGAAAAAGTCAGTGAATCCATCCTTATTGGCGGTCTTTAAAATTAGTGGCTGAATGGCGTAGGTATGATCTAAATTTACATTGCTTCTGGTATAATCTTCAGAATCATAGAGAGTAGCAGAGCCTTCAAACTTTCCTTCGGTTGTGGTACCAATTTGGACCACATTGATGTAAGGGTTAAGCGCATTGATGACTAATTCACTAGCAGAGGCTGAAGAGCCTGTAGTCAAGACAAAAACGCGAGATAAGTTTAAGTTATTGATAGCTTCACCTGTATTGATTTGGTTATCAAAGATAAGGTTTTGGGGTGCAAAATTGGTATTGAAAAGCTGTTGAGCGAAAACTTGGTCGTTGAATTGTCCAGTTATCATACTCGATAAGTCTTTGGCCGTTTCGATACTCCCTCCAGAATTATATCTTAAATCTAAAACTAGATCGCTAATTCCCTCAGAAGCAAAATTTGCAAATACAGCATTGAGCTCAGTATTAAACGGCGTTCTGAAGTTATTATACATCAGATAACCTATTTTAAGGCCATCAAGTTCCAAAACACGTTGGTCATGAATTGGGTTCTCTGTCAATTGAACTTTGTTTAATGCGACTTCTTCATCAAGTTGAACGAGGTCATCATTTTGAAATTCTGCTAACCCAATGGTATAACTCGCAGGATTGAGGAGTTGATTGAAATCTGTATCTGGTGAAAAGACTATGCCGCCTATACGGTTAAAAATCATCCCTCTTTCCAAACCTGCAGAGTCTGCAGGGGATCCTGGAATAACATATCTCACATAGCCAAAAACCGTATTCGTTCCCATAAATCTAATTAAACCGAATGCCATTCCATTATCGAGAGAAATTCCATCTAAACTTTGTTCCAGTGTAACAAAATCTGAAACTAGAAAACTATACCGATCCTGGTTTGCCAATAGAGAATTAAAAAATTCTGGTGGGAGCTCTACACTGTTTAAAAAACCTCTATATTCTGGAGTACTTTCAAATCTATCGTCTGCTAAATTTGGAGAATCGCTTTTGTATACATAAAAGGTATTCATAGCCTTCCAGATGTAATCTTTTATATTTTCTTGATTTGCAAGCTCGTTGATATTGGTAATGTTATCATCCCGGTCGTCTTGGCAAGAATTCAAGAATAGGAGAGATAGACCTACAAACACAAAAAGTTTTAATATTTTCATTTGTCAAATTTTAGATAAAAATAAACAAATTTGCGAAAGTTCTTTAAGAATGTAACAAAACATATCTTGCATCGTCTTCTTTAAAAACAGACTCGATATGACTTCTGAAGATTATAACAAACATATACTACCTGTAAGAGATAAAATCTTTAGGTTTTCACTGCGTTTGTTGTCTTCTGAAGCTGCAGCTAAAGATGCAACTCAAGATGTCCTTATGAAATTATGGAATATGAGAGCAAAGTTATCGGCGGTAACCAATGTGGAAGCTTATGCGATGACGATGACCAAAAACTTGTGTTACGATGTTTTAAAATCGAAACACCACAAGACACTGGAGTTGGTCCATAATTCTTATTCTGAAACTGACTCAGGACTTGGATCTCAAATTGAAGCTAGGGACGAAGTTGACTTGGTCAAGAAATTTATTGATGCTTTGCCAGATCAGCAAAGAGCTATCATACAGTTGAGAGATGTCGAGCAATTTTCGAATAAAGAAATTGAAGAAATTATGGGAATGAACTCTACATCCGTGAGAGTGGCTTTATCGAGAGCTAGAAAAAAGATTATGAATGAATTAAAAAAAACCTCTGCTTATGGACTTCAATAAAGCATATATAACGAAGTTGTTGGATCTCTATGACGATGGAGAAACAACTTTAGAACAAGAACGGGACTTAAAGTCTTACTTTGCTAGTGAGTCTTACGATAAAGACTTCGAGCCTTACGCTCTTCTATTCAGCTATTTTGAAACTGAATCGAAAACCACTTCGAAAATAAAACTTGATGTCGAATCTCCTAAGCCTAATAAGTTCTTATGGCTCAACATCGCGGCGAGTATAGTTGTTGTTATAGGTGCTGTATGGTTTTTTACATATTATGAAAAGCAACAGGATATGCAAGAAGCTAGAATAGCTTTCGAAAAAACACAAAATGCACTGAACTTCCTGTCCTTTAACATGAATGAAGGTTTGGAAAAATTGGAATATATAGAAGTATTCAACACTCAAAAAAATAAAATAATAAAATAAAGCTATGAAACGAATTAAAATTTTAGGTCTAATAATGGCCGTCGCTTTTATGAGCACAACAGCAGTGGCTCAGGATTTTAGTAAATATGATAATATAAGAGAGATCACCTCTATTGTCGTTAACAAAAGCATGTTTAAATTAATGAGTAAACTCGATCTCGGCAGTGATGATGAAGACGTAAAGTCTTACTTGGAGCTAGTAGAAAATCTAGAGGATATAAAGGTATATACCACCGAAAGTCTTGACTATGGAAAACAGCTTCAAGCTGATTTTAACATCTTAAAATCTAAGAATAACTTAGAGGAATTGATGCGAATTAAAGATGATGGTAAAAATATAAACTTTTATATCAAACCTGGAAAAACAGATGACTATGTGAGTCAACTCTTGATGTTTATTAATTCATCAGAAGCTTCAGATACGCAGTCGGTTTTGATGGTCATCAACGGAAATATCGACTTGAAAAATATATCAAAGTTAACCAGTCAAATGAATATCCCTGGAGCAAAATCTTTAGAAAACATAAAAAAAAAGTAAGATGAAATCATTCATAATAGGTATAGTAGCTTTAAGTACTTTGTTGGCTTGTAATTCCAACCCAAGTCTCCAAAAGTATTTAGTAGAAAAAGAAAGTAATCCTGAATTTATTTCAGCAAGTTTATCAATGGATCTCCTTGTTCAAAACCTAGACAGCTTAAGCGTAGAGGAAAAGGAGAGTATACAGAAAATCGAAAAAATAAATGTTCTTGCTCTTCTTAAAGATAAAGGAGAATTCATATTAGAAGAGGAAAGGACTGCATTGCGAACCATTTTAAACCAAACAGAGTACAAGTCTCTCATCAATTTTAACGGAGCAGACCGGGAGGCTAAATTTCTGTATTCTGGTAATGAAGAGGATATCCGAGAAGTTGTCTTTTTTGGATACGATGTCAAAATGGGGATGTTGCTGCTGAGAATGAGGGGAAGTAATATTGAACCCAACGATATTTTTAAAATAACCCAAATGGGAGATAAACTTAATCTAGGAGCAATTTCTGGTTTTGAAGATCTTATGGAAGATTCGATGCAATAAAATTAAAGAGAGATTAAAATTTTGTTATATGCTCTTGTTATTTGAATTTTTTTAAGATATTTATGAAAAATTGAACATTTATGGATATTTTTATTATAGCTTTAAAAATCATTATCATTATCGGCATTTTAAATGTCTGGTTATTAAGGTTTAATGTTAAAACAGAATGGAGAGGAAATGGAGCTAGTAATATGAATGAAGAATTCAGTAATTATGGTTTACCTAGTTGGTTTGTTCCTGTAATTGGTTTTCTTAAAATAGGTTTTGCTGCACTCTTAGTTATAAGTATTTTCAAAACGGATGCAAATCTTGGTTTTATTGGAGCTGTAGGTATGGGGGTTTTAATGATAGGAGCTATTGGTATGCACGTCAAAATTAAAGATACTCTAAAGCGTTCATTACCCGCTTTTTTGATGCTTGTGATGTCCGCTATTATCGCTTTCTTTTAGTTTGAAGTTTCAAGGTTTGTAATAGAAATAGGTAAACCAAAAATTGTTTTTTCCTTAGACAAAATCATATCAGACTGGGTTTCTACCCAGTCTTTCCATTTAGAGGTAACTCCACCTATGGGAATTACAGAAACCCACATTTTGAAAGCTTTTGGCCTATAATTTTTATCGACAATCCAAAGATAGGAATCACCTGGTGTAGATCCTCCCGAGGTATAGGTTACTAACAAGGCTTCTTTTCCTTCCATAGTTACAATCCTTCTTTCTACTTCATCATCCATCAGTTTATAAGGTGCAATTAACCAAAAGGAATCATTATTAAAATTCTTAATAGCCCTCTGGATGTGTTGCTGACGTAACTTATCGTCCTTAACTTTAGGAGATATAATTTGACTAGCCTCGTAATCTTTTAAATTTAGCCTCACCACCTCATCACCAGATTTTACGAGCACATAATTTTGATCCTTATGCCATTCATAAGAATGCATTCCCGCAAACGTCCAGCTAATCACCTTGGTGTTTTTGTAAGCATCATAGTTAAGCTCTTTTAAAATATTTTTGGCAAATTCATCGGCTTTAGCACCTTCTGTGCCTTGTGGCAAGTCTTCAGAAATGATCACTCCAATTGCCGTTAGTACTATAACTATGCAAAGAATGATAATTCCTATGCCCTTAAGTGTCTTCCAAATCCATTTCATAAATTCTGATTGATATTTTTAATTTTTTCTTTACAAAATGCTCTTATGTCTTCAAAAAACGATTCAAATTCGTCTTCAAATTCTTTTTGATGATCTATATAAATATCTACTCCCTTTTGAAGAGCAGTATCATGCTTAGTCTTGTTGTTCATTTGTTTTAATATTTCGCGTAAACCTTCAATACTTGCATAACTCACCAACCAGTTATGTTCTATCATATATGGAACCGCTTTGGAGATTTTCTTTGGTAAGGTATCTATGTTTGCGTCTAGAAGCAGATAAAAATCCTCTGCAAACAGGTTTAAATCCACTTTGGAATAGGTGTTCCAATGTTTTGCTAATATATGGTCATAAATCATATCGATAACAACGCCGTTGTAGTGTCCTACAGCATCAAAGAAGCGATGGGACCCTTTTGAGACTAAAGGGTGGTGATCTGTAAAATCGTCTATAGCTCTATGGAGAATGATCCCTTTTTGGATGTCTTTTGGAAATTCTTTGTAAGACTTTCCTTTGATTTCATCGGCGATGAAATTTCCTAGTTTTAGAAAATCATCATTTCCAGAAAGGTAAATGTGAGCTAAATAATTCATTGCCCTAAAGTATATTTTCTTATCACTTTTAGCAAATTATTATAGAGTTAAATCTATGGACTTGTATATTTACACTTAAAAACTTTTTAAATCCAAACAAATATGACATTAATCAAATCTATTTCAGGAATTCGAGGTACCATCGGCGGCAAAGTGGGTGAGAATTTAACTCCTTTAGATGTTGTTAAATTTTCTGCAGCTTATGGAAAATGGATCAAAACACAACGAAGAAAAGATAATTACAAAGTTGTTGTTGGTCGTGATGCCAGAATTTCCGGAAAAATGGTACAATCACTAGTGATGCAAACCTTATCTGGAATGGGTATTCATGTGGTGGATTTGGAACTATCTACTACACCTACTGTCGAAGTTGCTGTGACTATGGAACATGCCGACGGCGGCATTATTCTTACGGCAAGCCATAATCCTAAACAATGGAATGCCTTAAAGTTACTCAATAAAGACGGGGAGTTCCTAAATGCAGAAGAGGGTGAACAGATTTTAAGATTTGTAGAAGAGGAAGATTTTGATTTTGCAGAGGTTAACGATTTAGGAAAAATATCATTTCATAATGCTTATATCGATTTACATATAGAAGAGGTGCTAAAACTCAACTTGGTAGAAGTCGACCGGATTAAGAATTCCAAATTTAAAGTGGTAGTCGACGCCGTAAATTCATCGGGAGGTATTTCTATACCCCCTCTTTTGGAAATGCTAGGGGTAGAGGTTGTAAAATTATATTGTGAGCCCACGGGAGAGTTTCCTCATAATCCAGAACCCTTGGCTAAAAACCTTCAAGACCTATCCAAGCTGGTTAAAGAAGAACATGCAGATTTGGGCATCGCAGTAGATCCAGATGTGGATAGACTGGCCTTGGTCGATGAAAAAGGAGAGATGTTTGGAGAGGAATACACCTTAGTGAGCGTAGCTGATTATGTTTTAAGTCGTAAAAAAGGAGCGACAGTGAGCAATTTATCTTCTTCTAGGGCTTTGAGAGATGTTACAGAAAAGCACGGCTGTGAGTATTTTGCAAGTGCTGTAGGAGAGGTTAATGTAGTTGCTAAGATGAAAGAAGTGAATGCGGTGATTGGTGGAGAGGGTAATGGAGGAGTAATTTACCCAGAGTCTCACTACGGAAGAGATAGCTTGGTAGGGGTTGCTCTATTTTTAAGTTTATTGGCTGAACGAGAAATAAAAGTGTCGGAGCTCAGGCAGACGTATACTTCCTATTTTATGGCTAAAGAAAAAATAGAGCTTACACCAGACTTGGATGTCGATAAGTTGTTGGAGGCTATCGCTAAAACATATCAAACTGAAGATATAACGACTATTGATGGTGTAAAAATTGACTTTAAAGAGAACTGGGTTCATTTAAGAAAGTCCAATACAGAACCTATCATCAGAATTTATACGGAAGCTAAAAGTCAGGACGAAGCTGATAATTTAGCCCAGCGTTTTATTTCTGAACTTAGAGAGCTTAGCAGCTAAATTAAATCTATTCGCTGGAAACTCGCCTGTGTTTCCAGCGCTTATGGGTCCAGAGGTAATACTCCGGAGCTTCGTGTATTTGGTTTTCGACCAATTTTAGAAATTGATCTGTAATCTTATAATCTGGAATACCTTCGGGTTGCTTGGCAATTGTTTTAAACGTGGCTTCATAATGCCCGCGTTTAACTTTGATGACACTACAGAAAACAACACTAGAGTCCAGTTTTTTAGCTATCATTTCTGCACCGGTATGGACAGGAACTTCTATGCCCATAAATTTTTGCCAGTGATACGCTTTATCGACTTTAGGCGATTGGTCGGAAATAAAACCACTAATAGATGTTTTATTTTCGGCTTTTGCCTTTAGTAAAGTTGGAATAATTTCTTTTGTTGTAATGAGTTCAGTATTATATTTAGCCCGGATTTTTTTAATGAGTTTATCGAAATATTTATTTTTCAATCTTTTATAAACAGCGTAACCCCTTGATTTAAATTGTCTTTGCATAATAAAAATCCATTCCCAGTTACCATAATGAGCCATCATTACAACAACGCTTTTCCCTTCGTTCTCAATTTTTTGAATTTCGTCAACATTAATAAGTGTATAGCGTTTTTTGATTTCTTGTTCAGAAATGGTTAAGGACTTTATAGATTCAAAAATTAAATCACAAAAATGTTTATAGAACTCTTTGGCGATTTTTGCTTTCTCTTGCTTTGACTTTTTAGGAAAGGCTAAGTTCAAGTTTTCAAGAACGACTGTTTTACGGTATCTAAAGATTTTAAAAATTACAATAAAAAAGACATCAGAAAGGAAATATAAAACCTTGAATGGCAAAATCGAAATCAACCAAATAAAGGGATAAACTAAATAAAAAACCAGTGCATGCATCACTCAAAATTTCGCCAAAGATAGGTATATTTGGCGTTTACTGATTTAAAATTATGGGTGGAATCGATTTAGTTATTATAGCCGTTATTGCTGCGAATGTTTTGATGTCTTTTAAAGGATTTAAGGATTCTCAATTCTTCAATAAGTACAAATTTGAAGTGTCTTCCATCAAGGCCGGTGATAAAATAAGAGTTTTGAGTTCAGGATTTCTTCATGTGGATACTACTCATCTTTTCGTAAATATGTTGACCCTCTATTTTTTTGCTTCTAGTGTCACAAGTTTTTTAGGGACAACGGGATTCTTGTTGGTCTATTTTGGAAGTTTGATTATAGGAAATCTACTGTCTCTTTATTTTCACAAAGAGGACTATGCTTATACTGCAGTTGGAGCTAGTGGTGCTGTGGTAGGAGTTCTTTACGCAGCCATTCTGCTTCAGCCCGATATGATGTTAGGTTTATTCTTCATTATTCCTATGCCAGCATATGTATTTGGAATAGGCTATTTATTTTACTCCATTTGGGCAATGAAAGCTAGAAGAGATAATGTAGGTCATGATGCCCACTTTGGTGGAGCGATGGGAGGGTATTTTATTACTCTATTGCTATCGCCTTGGGTACTAAAAGAACACCTGCTTATGGTCATTCTACTAGCGGTTCCTATTCTAGTTTTGTTTGTTTTACAAAAGATGGGAAAACTATAATTTTAAGAATATATGTCTAGTTCATTCCATCCTGTAATTCGCTTATCTATATTTGTAATTAATTTCACCTATGAAACTTTTTAAATTTATATTCAGTAAGACTTTTTTGGTTCAATTGATTCTAGCAGTTGTTGTTTTAGTCGCTTTGATATTTGGAGCTTTAAAGTACCTTGATGTAACCACCAATCACAACGAAACGATTGAGGTTCCTGACCTTTCAAAGTTTCAATTGGACATTGTAGACAAGAAACTTGAAGAAATGAATTTGAGAAGAGAAATATTAGATTCAGCTAGTTTTAATCCAAAATACCCACCATTTTCTGTCTTGGATCAAGTTCCAAAACCAGGAAAACGGGTAAAAGCAAATAGAAAAATATACATTACGCTTAATCCTTCAGGATATATCGATGTTGAAATTCCTCAGAATTTAATTCGAAAAACAAGGCGACAAGTAGAGCCTACCTTAATAGCTTTGGGTTTTAAAATTGGAGAGATTATAATGAGACCCGATATTGCTAAGGGAGCTATATTAGAATTAAGACATAAAGGAGAGACCATAGAGGCTGGTGATTTTCTTCAAAAGAGCAGTGCTATAGACCTAGTGGTTGGAGATGGTAGTTTAAGATAAAATAATCAATAAGAGTTTACAAGACAATTAGTATGCAAACACAGGAGGACTTAGACCAAAACGACGAACTTTATGAACACCATAGCTTTAAAGCAAGCAAAGGTCAAGAGCCCCTTCGTGTAGATAAATTTTTAATGAATTTCATTGAAAACGCAACACGTAATAAAGTGCAACAGGCCGCTAAGGATGGTAACATTTATGTAAATGGAATTCCTGTAAAACAAAATTATAAAGTCAAAGCGGAGGATGAAGTCAAAGTTCTTTTAGCTTATCCTCCTTATGAGAATTTATTGACTCCTGAAGATATTCCTTTGGATATCGTTTATGAAGATGACGCTTTGCTTGTGGTGAATAAGGCAGCCGGTATGGTTGTTCACCCAGGTCATGGAAATTATTCAGGGACCTTAATTAATGCTCTTGTTTATCATTTTGAAAATCTACCTAACAATAGTAGTGATCGACCGGGGCTTGTTCATCGCATCGATAAAGATACCAGTGGACTTCTTGTTGTTGCTAAGACCGAAGCTGCTATGGCTTATCTTTCTAACCAGTTTTTTCATAAGACCAGCAAAAGAGAATACGTGGCAATAGCTTGGGGAAATCTCAATGAAGAGGAGGGAACTATTGAAGGAAATATTGGACGTAATCCGAAAAATAGACTTCAGAACATAGTTTATCTTGGAGAGGATGCAGATCAAGGTAAGCCTGCGGTAACTCACTATAAAGTGATTGAACGCTTAGGATACGTTACTCTTATTTCCTGTCAATTAGAAACAGGTCGAACCCACCAGATTCGTGTGCATTTAAAACATATAGGGCATACCTTATTTAACGACGAGCGCTATGGCGGTGATAAGATTCTTAAGGGAACTACGTTTACCAAATACAAACAATTTGTTGATAACTGTTTTAAAGTCTTGCCACGCCAGGCTTTACATGCTAAGAAATTAGCTTTTGAACATCCAACAACTAAAGAATGGATGGAATTTAATTCAGAAATTCCTGAAGACATGACTCAGTGTATTGAGCGTTGGAAAAATTATGCTAAAAACAGCAAAGAAAATATTTAGTATCAACTTTCTTGATAACTGTATTTTTAATAATTAGTTAACTAGATCTTCAAGTTGTTTGATTTCGATTATTTTTAA
This sequence comes from Psychroflexus sp. MES1-P1E, assembly GCF_002836055.1. Taxonomy (GTDB): domain Bacteria; phylum Bacteroidota; class Bacteroidia; order Flavobacteriales; family Flavobacteriaceae; genus Psychroflexus. The sequence goes on along the minus strand of NZ_PJBS01000093.1, from coordinate 1,347 downwards.
AATAAAACATGAAACTTATAGTATCCCCAGCTAAATCGTTAAATGAAAATGATAAGCTACCAACCAATAAACATACAACACCAATTTTTGAAGACTTAGCTGCTCAAATCAATCGTGAGTTATCTAGGATGACCAAAGATGAGATAGCTAAATTGATGAGTATAAGTGATAAACTTGCCGATCTTAATTATGGGCGTTATCAAAGCTTTAAAGATTCTCATACCTCGAAAAATTCCAGACCAGCTATTTATATGTTTGATGGTGATGTCTACAGCGGTATAGATGCTTATACAATTCCAAAAGATAAGATAGAGGCCTTACAAAAATCTCTTCGTATTTTATCAGGTATGTATGGAGTTTTAAGGCCTTTAGATCTTATGCAACCTTATAGATTGGAGATGGGTACTAAGTTGCCTATTGAACAAGACAAAGATTTATACGCTGTGTGGAAAGAAAAAGTCACAAAGCAACTAAATTCAGAAATGACAGAAGGGGAGTTGCTTGTAAATTTAGCAAGTCAAGAATATTTTAAAGTCTTAGATACCAAAACAATTAAGGCAAAATTAATTTCTCCTGTCTTCAAAGATTTTAAAAATGGAAAATTGAAAATAATCAGTTTTTATGCTAAGAAAGCTAGAGGATCTATGGTAAGGTATATTTTGGATAAGGATGTGGAGACCTTAGAAGGAATTAAAGGGTTTAATTACGATAACTATCATTTCTCTGAAGAACACACGGAAAATGAGGATGATCCTGTATTTATCAGGTAATTGCTAATGATTTAATACGATCATAGCATTACTATCAATAGAAATTTTTTTAAAATTATTTATTTTCTGATCTATCAAATCGATTTGGTAAATAGAAATGTCGATGGTGCTATTTAATAGACCTTAGCTTAAATTACCAACGAGTTGAAAAATACTTTGTATTTTTTTGTTTACCTCGATGGAGCTTCTTTGGATCTGTTATACACGTTTAAAATAGTTGCAAACTATTTAAAAAAGATGAAGTAAATAAAAGTATGAAAAAAGACTTAGATCATTTATTAAAATGAAGCTCTTCTTCTTTAGTTAATAATCTAGATTTAACAACAAATCTATAGCCTTCGGGTATTTCTAGTGAAAAACTAGAACCTCGACCTTCTGTTATATCAATGGTAAGGTGAGTATGTTTCCAATATTCAAATTGCGCTTCGTTCATGTAAAATTTAACTCCTCCAATTTCGCCCATAAAAATATCAGATTCGTCTAAGTAAAAGTCCTCTTTAGGTAAAAGCATGGGTGATGAGCCGTCACAACAACCACCACTTAGATGGAAAATAACATTCCCATGCTTTAATTTCAA